>PKUH01000114.1 GCA_002869615.1 Desulfuromonas sp.
CCCGGTTTCAAGAAATAGTTGTTCCTGGGCCATATCATTCAACTCGGTTGAGTACATCTGGAGATTAGAACGCTCCAGACTACCCGCCCGGGAGGCAGCAGTCTCGGCGTATTTAACAAGACTGCCCGGATCCTTACTGTCTTCAGGGTATAAGGCTACACCGAAAGATGCATTAACAAAGGCTTCCCTGTCCCCGATTTCGATCGATTCTTCAAACGCTGAGTTCACCTTGTCAATTACCCGGGCAATGTTCTCGCGAACCTTAATATTCGGGAGCAGGATCAGGAGGCTTTCACGACCGAATCGGGCAATCGTGTCATCCGGTCTGATACAGCCGGCAACAGTCTCGGCGCACCGGCGAATAAGACTGTCGCTCACCGATTCCGAGTAGGTATCACAAATCTGATTGAAGTTTGCGACCTGCATTACGGCGATGGCCACCTTATTTCCGAGACGATTGGCATGAGCTATGGCCTGAATCAGCCGGTCATCGAACAGGGCCCGATTCGGCAGGTTGGTTTTCTGGTCAAAATGGGAGAGGTAATGCAGGCTCGTTTCAGCGATATTCAGTTGGCGCTCATTTTCATCGATCAGCGACACCTGTTGCCGCAGTTTGTGTGAAAAAAAGAAGATAACAGCGAGCCCGATCACCCAGAGAACCAGGGCCATCATGATCACCGGAACCGACTGTTTCCATTCCCGATCAAGAAAAGGTTCGAACGGAACCTGGACGCTGATACCGCCGCGAAAATCACCGGCCCTGGAACCGAGATCGGTGTGACATTCCTGACACGACTCTCCGAACATTAACGGAACAAGCGTCCGCGCATATTGAATACCGTTTTTACTGACCAGTTCGCTGAACCGCTCATTCCGACCCTTCCCCATCTGCGAAAGAGCTGCCTTTTCCCAACTATCGGGAGCATTATCGGGGTTGATCAGATCGAGGCTGGTAATCTTGCTGATCATGCCCGACTGGCGGTTGCTGAAATCATATACCAGGCGAGTTATACTGGTCGGACTAATCATGACAAGCCGTTGACCATCGACCGTTTCAACGTCCTGGTCATGAACAAAAGAAGGGAGAGAATCAGCGTGAGTCGCCTGATTTTCCTTTAGATAAAGACCGTCGAAACCGGAAAGCCATTTACGGTACAACATGTCCCGTTCAACAATCGATTGAGCACTGACAAACGCCTGGTTTTTCGCTTTCACATGAATATCGACAGAAAAAAAGATGATCGACATCAAAAAAACCAGGGTCCAGACCAGGGCAAAAGCCAGTGAGAACCGGTAAACTGTCTTATTCGATTTTTTAAAGTCTTCCGACATGTAGTTGGTCTCTTCCTGGCACAAACGAAAACTACCTGTCGTTCCCTTTTTCCATCCGGGCCCGCATTGCAACATTCGGATTACGGCGCAGGAGTACATTCCCGGTTTTGGTGTCAAAAATCACCTTCCGGCCCATTTCACCGTAGACATCCTGACTGACGATCTTGATCTTTTCCTCTTCGAGAGATCGCAAAGCCAACTCGACGTTCCGTTCACCAACAGCCAGGGCACCTTCGGCACGACTCCACATTGAAGCCCCGCCAAATACCTTGGCAACAAGGTCGCCGCTGCCGGCAAGGTTACGAACCTTATCGATCAATCGGGAGATGGCAACATTTCCGTACTTCGGCGTCGGCAACCCTTCACCATTCCAGAGTGGCAACAGGTAATGATTAATTCCACCGACTTCAGCCTTCGGGTGCCAGATACAAACAGCGACACAGGAGCCGAGAACGGTCGTCACCAGGTGTTGTTCCTTGTGCACGAAAATGGTGCCCGGAAACAGGTAATGGGTTTTAGTGTTCTGATCGTGTAGTGAGTTCACCATTTTCGCCTTCAGAACTGTTCTGCATCATCAAAAATAAACATGTTACCTTCACTCGCCGAATCCTTGACATCAATATCCGGTTCCTCAAAGGTAATCGTAACCGTGCATCCCTTGCCCTCTTCACTTTCAATAGAGATGTCGCCATCGAGTATTTCAACAAGCGACCGGACAATACTCAGCCCGAGGCCGTGACCACGATGGTTTTTGGTCGTACCGACATCGAGCTGTTTGAATCGATCGAAAATAGCCCCCTGGTCTTCTTTGGGGATCCCTTGACCATCATCTTTAACAATCAGCTTCAGAACCCCCGCATCCGTTTCGGCGACCACTGAAACATTGCCGTTATCAGGGCAGAATTCAACCGCATTGCCTAGCAGGTTGACCAGGATCAAGCGCACCATTCTGGCGTCGGTTAAAAAGGAGAGCGGCTTTTCACGATCAGCCGTAATGTTCATCTTCTTTTCGCCAAGCTGGTACTCAAAGGTCTCGACAACCCGGTCGATAATTGTCGACACATCGACGTTGGCATAAGCCGGACCGGCCTCCCCCGCTTCAAGCTCGGCCGCAACAAAAATATTCTGCAGCTGGAAATCGAGATGAAACGCTTCCAGATAGATCATCCTGGCAATGGAACCGCATCGCTCATCATCCGGATGGCTGCACAGGCACTGCTGCGAAAGTCCCATGATCGAGGTCAATGGATTATTGATCTCATTACGGATATTCGACAGGAAGTGGCTCTTTACTGCCTCCGACTCCTGCAGTTTCGCATTCATGGTTTCCAGCTTGCGGGTCATTTCCTGAAGGTCGGACAGTGCTTTCTGATTAAAAGCAAACCGATCTTCAAGTTCCTTGATCAACTCATCGTCTGTCAATCGTTTCATATCTCTTTATTTCCTTCCCCGGGATTAGCTCTATTTCCTTGTAAGTAATTATGAATTAGTTGAGTCCCAGCTTTAATACCTTTTCGGCAATAGCGTCCAATGGCAGAACGATATCGACTGCGCCCAGTTTAATCGCTTCGTTCGGCATCCCGAAAACGATACAGGTCTTTTCATTCTGCGCAATATTGATCGCACCGGCGTGTTTCATCTCGAGCATACCCTTGGCGCCGTCATCACCCATTCCGGTCATAATGACACCGATCGCATTGCTGCCAGCGTACCGTGCCGTAGAGCGAAAAAGGACATCCACAGAAGGGCGGTGCCGACTCACCAGGGGACCGTCCTTGAGGGCAACATAATACTTCGCGCCACTTCTTTGCAGTAGCATATGGCGATTTCCCGGTGCAATCAGGGCGTGCCCCTGAATGATCGTATCGCCATCCTTCGCTTCCTTGACCGTTACCCGGCAGGTTTCGTTCAGCCGGTTGGCAAACGCGGCGGTAAAATGCTCCGGCATATGCTGGACAATAGCAACCCCCGGGGCATCGTAAGGAAGTGCTTCGAGAAAGCTGCGGATAGCTTCGGTTCCACCGGTCGAAGCACCAAGAGCTATGATCTTCTGGGTGGTCTGGAGCCTGAGTCCGGATTTGGGCTGGGGCAAGATCGCATCGGCCGTCAATTTCGGTTCAATCACCTTGGCCGTATCACTCAAGCGCCGGACCCGGGAAACAGCAGCCGCCCGAATTGCGTCGCAAATAACAATACGTGATTCTTCGAAAAATTGCCGGGCGCCGCTTTTCGGCTTATTGATAACTTCGACGGCGCCATACTGCATGGCTCTTAAGGTCGTATCTGCTCCTTTAACGGTCAGACTTGAACAGATAACAACCGGAACCGGATGTTGAGTCATAATCCTCTGCAGAAACGTCAAGCCGTCCATCCTCGGCATTTCAATATCGAGGGTTATGACATCCGGCATCTGTTTGGCGATTTTACTGGCGGCAATCAGCGGGTCGGCCGCCGTGCCGATAACATCAAGGTCTTCTTCCTTATTTATAATTTCACTCAGGGCCTGCCTGACAACAGCAGAATCATCAACAATCAGGACCTTGATAACTTTTTTCGACATCAAAAACCTCGCCCGACAGCAAGCGGCAACAAATATATGTACAATCTATTTCTTCTGATAAATTGCCGGTGCCAATTGATTCAAAGGCAACGGCATCCCGCTTAAAGTTTCCGAATGCCCCATGTAAAGGTATCCGCCCGACCTGAGGCATTGGCACAAGCGGTGCAGAAAACGCTCCTGGGTCGCACGGTCGAAATAGATAATGACATTACGGCAGAAAATAATATCCTTTGCTTCACCAACCTCGAATGATGAATCCATGAAATTGACCCTGCAGAATTTCAGCTTTTCGCGCAACGCCGGAACGATTCTCACCTGGCGCGACTCCGGATTTTTACTTTTCAATAAATACTTTTTGCGGAAATCATCCGGCACCGGCTCAATCTTGTCACGGTGGTAAATCCCGAGAATAGCTTTCTCGAGAACCTGGGTTGAAATATCTGTCGCCAGAATCTGATAATCAATTTTTTTGCTGTTCCAGAGAAAAGATTCGAGAAACATGGCGATGGTGTACGGCTCTTCACCGGATGAACAACCGGCACTCCAGATCCGCAACGGTCTTTCGATACCGGCACCCGACTTTGCAATAAGGGCCGGCACCGAGGTTCCAATCATATAATCAAAGTGTCGTGGTTCTCTGAAGAAATCGGTTTTGTTGGTGGTGACGACGTCGATCATATTGGTCAACTCTTCGACCATGCCGTCGGAGCTGAACAGATACTCGCGGTATGCTTCATAGGAATCAAGCCCGAGGGTGCGCAACCGTTTCCGTAATCGCGCTTCCAGCATACTCCGCTTGTGCAACGGCATCTTGATCCCGCACTGTTCGTAAATCAGGGCAGCAAACCGGGAGAAATCCTTATCGGAAATACGCAAACCGGTGAGGTCGCGCACCAGCGGTTTGGCCGGCTGTTCTGCTACAGATTTATCTGTTTCCTGATCCTTCATCCTGACCCCATTCCCTGACCAATACAAGGGAAGATGATTAATTGACAGTCGATGCCTGCCGGTCGAAACGCACAACATCGCGACATCGCGGACTCATCAGTTCTATTTTGCCGTCTGGCATCACGTTTACTCGGGGGAGCTTTCCGCCTCTTCACTGACGCTACGGGCAAATTCGAGATCATCGGCCGAAAAAACCTTATTGATATCGAGAATAATGACAAACTTGCCACCCAGATTACCCATTCCCCTGATGAATTCGGTATTCAACCTGGTGCCGATACGCGGAGCCGGCTCGATCTGGTTTTCATTCATATCCATGACTTCCCGAACCGAGTCGGCCATGGCTCCAACCGTGATCGGTTCGCCATCAATATTCACTTCGACAACAATAATGCACGAATCACGGGTTTTTTCGGCACCTTCCATTCCGAATTTCAGTCGCATATCAATAACCGGGACAACACTGCCGCGCAGATTGATCACCCCGAGCATGTAGTCGGGAGTTTGCGGAACCCGGGTCACTTCAGAAAAATCGAGCACCTCTTTGGCCATTACAACATCTATGGCAAAAATATCATCGGCCAGACTAAACGTGAGGAACTGGGTAGTTTCTGTTTTCTCGGAAACACTCATTTATAAGGCCTCCTGTTTAATGCGATTAATTAATAACGCTCGAAATCATCATCAAGGTCGTCGGAGCTCTCACCTATTCCATTCCTGGCAACGGAACCGGCTCTATTGGAGTCGACCTGCGGCAAAGCGGCTTGGGACTGCTGACGAGACGATCCGATGCCCTGACTATTCAGACCAGCAGGCCTGACAGTTGATGAAACCGACTGCGCATCCAGGCGGAAAAAGGCGATCATGTTCTGCAGCTGCTCCGATTGGCTCGAGAGCTCTTCAGCGGTACTCGCCATCTCTTCGGAGGCTGAGGCGTTCTGCTGAATCACCTGGTCGAGCTGCTGGATAGAACGGTTGATCTGGTCAGCTCCGGCATCCTGTTCCTTGCTGGCCGCAGCAATTTCCTGAACCAGTTCGGCGGTCTTCTGGATATTCGGCACAATATCACTGAGCAGTGCCCCGGCATTTTCGGCGACCTCAACGCTGGAGACCGACATCTCGCTGATTTCACCGGCTGCTATCTGGCTCCGTTCGGCCAGCTTACGGACTTCGGCCGCGACGACGGCAAAACCCTTGCCGTGTTCACCGGCCCGGGCCGCTTCAATGGCGGCGTTCAAAGCAAGCAGATTAGTCTGGCGGGCGATCTCTTCAATAATCATGATCTTGTCAGCGATCTCTTTCATCGCTCCGACGGTTTCGGTAAAGGCCTTACCACCATTCTCGGCGTTATCGGACGCCTGAATCGCAATCTTTTCAGTCTCCATGGCATTATCGGCATTCTGCCGGATATTGGCAGTCATCTGCTCGATCGAACTCGAGGCTTCTTCGGCCGAGGCGGCCTGCTCGGAAGCGCCCTGCGACATCTCTTCGGAAGAGGCGCTCATCGCTTGTGAACCGGAGGCCACGTTATCGGCCGATAAGCGAACATTGTTGATGACCTCGGTTAAATTATTCACCATGCGGATCAAAGCCTTACTGAGGATATCGGCCTGGGAACGGGGTGTCAGCTTAACGGTAAGGTCACCATCGGCAATCTGCTCAGCCATGCTGGCAACATCACGGTTGGCATCAACCATCTCCTTCATCGCGCCAAGGAGAACCCCTGTTTCATCGGCACTATCGACAACAATCTGCATGTCGAGATCACCGACCGCCATCCGTTTTGCCGTATCGACAGCAATCGCCAGCGGCTTGACAATGCTGCGGGTGATCAGGAGCGTAATAACGACGCCGAGGAATAAAGCGATACTGCCCAGAACCAGCTGAACTGTCTTGACCTGAGACGAAGAGCTCAAGATATTCTGACTGTTGGCCCTGATTTCATCCACCTGTTCCTGCTGGAAACTTGCGACCAAACTGGCCACAGCCGTAGCATCAGTATCAAATTCCGCCATGACCGCATTACCGGCCTCGACTCCGCCAGAAATATAGGCTTCCGCCATTCGCGTTCCGGTAGCGACGAACTCGTCATAGGCCTGTTCAATGTCGTCGAGTTTGCGTAATGATTCGCGATCATTTTCTGTCCTGAACATTTCGCGAAAGCTGCCAAGACCGGCCTTAAACTCTCCGGCGACATCTTCGGCCTCAGCGTAGGCGTCGCGATTGCGTGTTGCCGAGGCATCGGTCAGCAGTTGCTGCGTCTGGACAACGGCAAATTCCATTTGGCCGGCCAGTAATGTAAAGGGCAGGCTTTCCGACACAACCTGCTCGGTGCCCCGATCAACGGTCTTCAGGGACCAGAATGTTGCCACCATGGTTAAGACCATCAGGGCCAGGACAACCGCAAAGCCGAATCCCAACCGCCTGCCAACACGTAAGTTTTTCAGTACCATACAACCTCCATTTAGTGATCAGGTTCCCCAACCTACTGAATATACGGTACAACTGTCCCAGGGATTCGATACGGAAGACTGCACATTGTATCGATTAAACTGCCTCTTCCAACAGGGCGGCCGCCTCAACAATCTGCGGCAGGTCAAGAATCAGAGCTACCTTGCCATCGCCGAGAATCGTGGCGCCGGAAAGACCGCTGATACCTTGATACATCTTACCGAGAGACTTGATAACCGTCTGGTGTTCGCCAATGACATGGTCAACAACAAAACCGACCCGCGCGCCTTCATGATTGATAATCACGATCTGTTCGATATCACGTTCCGCGTCTGCCAGTGAAAAATACTCCCGCAAATGAACGTAAGGAACGATTTCGCCCCGTACATTGGCGAGGTTTCGATCATTGGCAGCCACATCTTTCCGCTTTAATTCAACACATTCTTCAACTGAAGAAAGCGGGAAGACATAGGATTCACCGGCTATATTCACCAGCAGACCATCGATGATCGCCAGCGTTAACGGCAGTTTGATGCTGAACTTAACACCCTTGCCCGGTTCGCTGTGCGCTTCAATCGAACCACGCAATTCTTCAATCGACCGTTTGACAACATCCATGCCGACGCCACGCCCGGAAACATTTGTAACGGTATCGGCTGTCGAAAATCCCGGCAGGAAAATCAGGTTAAAGAGGTCCTTGTCCGAAAGTTCGACGTCCTGGGCAAGCAGCCCCTGTGAAACGGCACGCTGACGAACCGCTTCGCGATCGAAACCGCGGCCGTCATCGGCAATGGTGAGAATAACGTTGGCCCCGGAGTGCTTGGCCGTCAAGCGGACTGTTCCGGTAGCCGGCTTGTCGGAGCGGCTACGCTCCGCTGTAGATTCGATGCCATGATCGATACAATTGCGGATCAGGTGAACCAGAGGATCATTGAGCCGCTCGATGACGGTCTTATCGAGCTCGGTTTCCGCCCCTTCCGTCACCAGGTTAATATCCTTGTCAAGTTCAGCGCAAAGATCCCTGACCAGACGGCGAAAACGGTTGAAGGTTGTACCGATCGGCAACATACGGATATTCAGGACTTCATCACGCAATTCCCAGGTCAGCCTTTCGACGACCTCGGAGATCGCATGCAGTTCACTGTCGACATCTCCGGACGCATGCTGACTGAGGCGGGCCTGAACAGTAACCATTTCACCGATGAGGTTGACCAGTTTATCGAGTTTTTCGGAACGGACCCTGATGCTGCTTGATATCTCGGTCTGCTTGCGCACCTGTCGTATATCCTTGACCCGTTGCTGCTCAGTCAAAGCAGCTTCGACCTTGCCGGTCGTCACCAGTCCCGAGTCAACCAGTTCTTCGCCGAGCTGTTTTTTGCCCTGCAGGGCCTTGGTAAGTTCTTCCGGCTTGATATCTCCGCGCTCAACGAGGATTTCACCAAGCCGCTTGTATTCATCTTCGAGGTCGAGGGTGCCGCCGTCGTCAATCGGATCAACCTTCAACTCGGTGCAGTGGTCCTCGACAAACATGAACATATCGTAAATCGCATCGACACCCTTGTTTGTCGTCAGAATAATATCCCAGTAGAGGTAGCAGAATTCTTCCTTCAACTCTTCGAGCGGGGGAATCTCGTCAAGCTGCGGAACAATCAGACAACTCCCAAGCTGCTTCAGTTCGCGGACGATAAAAAGAGGGTTTAATCCTTTACAGAAAATATCGGGAGCCGGCCTGAACCTGATGCGAAAGGTCGTAGCACCTTCAACCGACAGGGTTTCATCGCTCGCGGTCGGAGCTGTCGTCTCTTCTTTCGGGATAACACTGGTGAACCATTGAATAATTTCAGCCATCCCGGCCGGTTCGGCCGGCTCATCATCATCGAGGGAATGGGCCAATGACTTCAACAGGTCCTTGGCGGCGAGGGTCTGATTAATCAGATTCCGCGTCACCTGCAGTTCGCCATCGCGAACCAGCTCGAAGGCCGTTTCGATCTCATGAACAAAATTTGAAATAATATCGACGCCGGCCATGGCGCTCGATCCCTTGATGGTATGCAGCGATCTGAAAACAGAATCGATTGCATCGGTATCAGCCGGATTGTCTTCCAGTTCGAGCAGGGAATGCTCAAGTTCTACCAGAAGTTCATCGAACTCTTCCCGGAATGTTTCCAGGATTTTATCGATCATACCAGCACCATCTTGACAACAGCGAGTAGCTGTTCAGGGCTGAACGGCTTGACAATCCAGCCGGAAGCACCGGCAGCCTTGCCCTCCTGTTTCTTCTTCTCCTGAGATTCGGTCGTCAGCATAATAATCGGAACGAAGCGGTTTGCCGGATCCTTGCGGACCTCACGAATCAGCTCAATGCCGTCTTTTTGCGGCATGTTCAGGTCAGTGATAACCATGCTGACAGGATTATCCTTCAGCTTGTCGCAGGCGTCCTGACCGTCAACAGCCTCAATCACATCGTACCCGGCATCTTTCAGCGTAAAACTGAGCATCTGGCGGATTGTCGCCGAATCATCGACTGTCATAATTCTTTTACTCATAACTTCCCCCTTTCACCTCTATTTTCGTTAAATGTTTTTTTGGAGCCAGGGACACTCGACGGTGCTATCGAACGTACATCCGATATGCACTTTGAGCCCCGCCTCATCGATTAATTTCATCATGCTCTCGGGAAGCTGGCCGTCAATGACCATCGTCTTCCCGTTGTTGACCAGACTGCGGTGCGCCGAACAAAGAATCTGGATAAAGGAGAGGTCAACATCCTCGACCTCTTTAAAACGGAGAGTGACGTCGCCGCCTGCGGCAACCAGATCCAGAAGCTC
>PKUH01000115.1 GCA_002869615.1 Desulfuromonas sp.
CGGTTCAGGATAGTCAACACGGTGATGGAAGATACCGGCCAGGATTTTTTCGAAACTGATGGCAATTTTATTGACATCCTTGAGGGTCAATTCGCATTCGTCAAGCTGACCGTCAATAAATATGTTGTTAATAATTTTCTGAACCATCCCCCGGATCCGGGCCGGTGTCGGGTCGGTCAGCGTCCGGCCGGCCGCCTCTACTGCATCAGCCAGCATGATCAGGGCGGCCTCGCGGGTCTGCGGCTTCGGCCCGGGGTAGCGGTAGTCACGCTCATCAACCTGCTGAACATTCTGGTCGACCTGGTTCTTCGCCTTGTCGAAAAAGAATTTTATCAACCCGGTGCCGTGATGTTCACGGATGACGCCGATGATTGCACCTCCGAGTTTATGCTCCCGGGCAATCTCGACACCATCCTTGAGATGTGCCATCAGGATCAGGGCACTCATTGAGGGCGCCAGTTTGTCGTGCTTGTTGTCGCCGAGACCTACATTCTCGATAAAATACATCGGTTTCTTCATTTTACCGATATCATGATAATAGGCAGCGACTCTGGCCAGCAGCGGGTTTGCATTGATATCTTCAGCCGCCGATTCCACCAGGTTGCCGACAACAACGGAGTGATGGTAAGTGCCGGGAGCCTGGATCATCAGTTCCCGCAAAACCGGAGAGTTCATGTTGGCAAGTTCGAGCAACTTGATATCGGTCGTATATTTGAACAGATGTTCGACCAGTGGGATTGTTCCGGTAACGATGATCGCGCAGATCAATCCATTAGCGAGCCCGAAGCCTGCTTTGTAAAGTACCTGAAGATCAAACTCATGACCGGCCAACAATTGCAAACCGAGCAGAATCATGAAATTGACCAGAGCAAGGCGGAAGCCAGCCCGGTAGAGGGTCGCCCTCTGGGCACAATGACGAACCCAGTGAGCGCCGGTCAAACTTCCGGCAAAGGCATAAAAGGTCAGAAAAAGAGAATTCCCGAAAAAAATTCCGACCAGCAGGGCGACCAGAATCGAGAAAAAGATGGCAACTTCCGAATTGAGTACGATCCGGACCAGCATGGCACCAACGGCGAACGGGACTGCGTAATAATAACTCGAGGAGTTGATGTACGGAAAAGAACTCTCGAGGGCCGAAGCAACAAAGATTGAGACCTTGATCAGAATAAACAGGCCGACAAAGGTCGTAGCCAGGAACCAGAGATCACGGTTATTGAGATTGTATTTGCGAATATTGTTGCTGGCAAAGCGATGACATACAAACATCATGACAATGGTTAGGACCAAAAGTCCAAGAGCCGTTCTCATGTTCCGAACATCGCTGCCGATGTCGCTTAAAGCCTTGAGCCGCTCAACCTGATCAGCCGTAACCCGCTCGCCTTCGCGGACGATCATCTCACCCTGCTTGATCTGATAGACTACCGCCGACACCGACTTCCTGGCATTATCGCGACGTGATTCATATTCACTTTTGTTGAATGTCAGGTTCGGTCGAAGAATCTTGCTGACAAGCAATCTAAGATCTTGCCGTTGACCTTTTTCGATCGCTTTGTTTCCACCAATCAATTCGGCAAACAGGTCGGTTGCATCACCAAGCCCGATCACATCCGGAATATCCTTTGAAGCAACCTCTTCATCTGTGGTCAGATCACGGACAACAACACCGCGTTCTCGTTCGGTCTGAAAAAGTTTGAGGTTGGCGACAACCTTTTTCGACATTGTGGCCAAAAGAGCTTCACGCAGTGCGCGGGCAGCCCCATCATCGCCGGCAAGATCGATGAGGAGTGACATTTCCTTTTTCTCAAGACTGGTTCCAAGCAGATTTTCGATCTCCGATTTCAATTCATCAGGTGTTTGCCCTTCGGCAAGAGCATTCCTGCTCAGATCAAGGGCCTGCTGCACCCGGTTGACCAGCCCGATACCGGCTTCGGAATCAAAATCATAAATCGGCAACACCGTATCTTCAGCTTCAACGCGTTTCTTTTCGGTCATGTCAGCATCGGGAATCAACAGTTCCCGCGAAGCTTTGACGTCGCGCGAAGCGATGTCGCCAATAGAATAATACCCGGGGGTAAACCCGCCTTTCGGAATGATGATGACCGTCAGGACGATGGCCAGCAGAAACATAACGATATAACGCTGGTAACGAAGATCGATCGAATTGATCAATTTCTTCCACTGCGGTTGTTTTTTCCCGGTACGTGCCGTGGATTCGGATTTTCGTTCGCTCGACGCCATATAATTAAATGTCCATCAGATCAGTAGATCGTCAGGTACGTCTCCCTTGTTTTGATTTATCGTATGCCTGAACAATTTTCTGAAAAATCGGGTGGCGTACGACATCCTGATCACTGAAGTTTGTGATCGAGATCCCATCTACCTGCTTCAACACCTTTACGGCATCGACGAGGCCCGAAGGACGACCGTCCGGCAGATCAACCTGGGTTACATCCCCGGTTATAACGGCCCGACTGCCAAAACCGAGTCTCGTCAAAAACATTTTCATCTGCTCAACCGTCGTATTTTGTGCTTCATCAAGGATAACAAAGGCATCATTCAGCGTCCGCCCGCGCATGAATGCAAGCGGCGCGACCTCAACAATCCCCTTGTTAATCAAATCCTGACCGGCATCAAAATCGAGCATATCGAACAGTGCATCATGCAACGGCCGCAGGTACGGATTTACCTTTTCGGCAATATCCCCCGGCAGATAGCCGAGTTTTTCCCCTGCTTCAACCGCCGGGCGGACAAGCAGGATGCGGCTGACTTCCTTCTTGTTTAAATGCGCCACCGCCATCGCCATCGCCAGATAAGTTTTGCCTGTACCGGCCGGGCCCACTCCGAATACGACATCATGCTGGCGCATCGCATCGATATAAGTCTTCTGCGCCAGACTCTTCGGTGATATTACCTTGTTGCGAGCCGAAATCAGAACCGTATCTAAAAATATATCCTTGAGATTGACCCGTGAGTCATGACTCAGAATCCTGCTCGCATAATCAATGTCGTTCGGGAAAAGGGGATAACCCTCTTTCAGTAGAGAATAGAGCTCCTCGCAAAGCCTGACAGCGAGTTGCACCTGAGGTTGATCGCCTTCGAAAATCAGCCGGTTCCCTTTCGACCCGATCCGGACTCCGAGATAGCGTTCAATCAGCTTGAGATGACGGTTCTGTTGACCGAAGAGCAGATTGGCCAGTTTTTGATCCTGAGCAACGAACTCTGTAGTCGTATCATGTTTTGTCAATAAATCATCCTTCATCGAAAAACGCTCATAAAATACCACCGTAACTTGGGAAAAGCAATGCCCTTGCACAGCAGATCAAAAAGGGCTTTCAATTTAGACCTGCTGTGCTATAAATAGTTCGCCTGATTACAAATTATCACACTCCAATATATCCTCATAAACAGGAGAGAACATGAGCGAAATCATCGATATCTATGCCCGTGAAATTCTCGATTCACGCGGCAACCCGACCGTAGAAGTTGAAGTTTATCTCGATAGCGGCGCCATGGGCCGGGCCGCTGTACCAAGCGGCGCCTCGACCGGTGAGCGCGAAGCCCTCGAATTGCGTGATGGCGACAAGAGCCGCTATCTCGGCAAAGGCGTCACCAAGGCTGTCGAAAATGTTAATGAGGTGATCGCCGAAGCCCTGATCGGCTGGGAAGCGACCGACCAGACCGGAATCGACCGCAAACTGCTTGAACTCGATGGCACCGACTTCAAGAGCAACCTCGGCGCCAACGCCCTGCTCGGTGTTTCACTTGCCTGTGCCAAAGCTGCTGCCGAAGATTCCGGCCTGCCGCTCTACCAGTATCTCGGCGGCACCAACGCCAAGGAATTACCCCTGCCGATGATGAACATCATCAATGGCGGCGAGCATGCCGACAACAATGTCGACATCCAGGAATTCATGATCATGCCGTGTGGCGCCGACTCCTTCAAGGAAGCTCTGCGCATGGGTGCCGAAATCTTTCATGCGCTTAAAAAAGTGCTGAGTTCGAAAGGATACAACACCGCAGTCGGTGATGAAGGCGGTTTTGCGCCGGATCTCAAGAGCAACGAAGAAGCATTGCAGGTTATTATGGAGGCGATCAAACAGGCCGGCTACAAGCCGGGTGAAGAAGTTGTACTCGCCCTTGATGTTGCAGCATCCGAACTCTACAAGGATGGCAAATATATCCTGGCAAATGAAAAACAGTCAGAAAAATCAGCCGAAGAGATCGTTGAATTCTACACTGACCTGGTTGATCGCTACCCGATCATCTCAATCGAGGATGGCATGGCCGAAAACGACTGGGACGGCTGGAAACTGATGACCGAAAAACTGGGCAAGAAAATCCAGATTGTTGGCGATGACCTTTTTGTCACCAACACCAAAATCCTTAAAGAAGGGATCGACAAGGGCATCGCCAACTCGATCCTGATCAAGGTTAACCAGATCGGCACCCTGACCGAAACCCTCGAAGCAATCGAGATGGCCAAGCGGGCCGGTTACACTGCCATTGCATCACACCGCTCCGGCGAAACCGAAGATACGACCATTGCCGATCTTGCTGTTGCCACCAACTGCGGTCAGATCAAAACCGGTTCCCTCTGTCGAACCGACCGGGTCTGCAAGTACAACCAGTTACTACGGATTGAAGATGAGTTGGATGAGATTGCCGTTTTCGGTGGTATGGATGTTTTCTACAATCTCCGTTAACAGAAACATCTTTTCATTTTTTCGTTCCAAGACCAAAAAAGAAGCCTGCTCAATCGAGCAGGCTTCTTTTTTGTTATGCTTGCTATTTGCTACTTGTCACCAAACACTGAATCATAGTAATTCCTCAAGGATTCGACATGCTGATCATCAGCCCGGGCAAGTGAATTAAACATTGTCATTAATGATTTGTCAGTCACCTCGAGCGCATTCGACAGGTGTGCCTTGCTGAAGTATTCCTCGATTTTGATCGCGGTTTTCAGCGCCTTCTCCGCCGAAACATCACGCTCCCGCACTTCCTTCAGCAACTGCTTGGCCTTGGCCAATGCCTCCTCGAGCAGATTGATAGAGATTTTCTGCTCACCGAATACTTGCTCGTTGGCGACGCGCTGGGCCAGTTGGATCTGCCGTACATGATCAAGTTCATCATCAGCCATCTGCCCCCAGAGACGGGACAGAGACTCCTGATCGCTGAAAACAGTCTCCCAGTGCCGGTAGATATCAGCAACCGTTTGTTCAATCTCCTGGCAAATCCGCAATAACCGCTGCATGAATAATCCGTCGTCAGAGTTTAAGTTTCAGTTGATAGGAATTCCCTACGCGAACACGGGAAATTCTACCCGAGCGATCAAGGTTGAGCAACATTTTTTGCAAATCTTTTCGCTCAATATCAGCCAGCTCGGGATACAGATCCTTTTGCAGAATTCCGGGTTGAACCTTGATCACTTCAAGTATTCGTGAAACCGGTTCTGCCGCATCAATCACCGACTTCCCGGCTCCGGAATTTCCAGAGTCCCCGGAAGGTGAAGCGGTCTCTCCGGAGGATTCAATTTCTGCCCGGATATCTTTTTCAAGCGTCGTCAACCAGCGCCAGAGCATAATACCGCCGCCCAGGGCGAGCACCAGCAACACAAACCAGGTCATCTATCAATAACTCCCTTTTAAAGTAATCAGGTTCATGTTTCTTCATGAAACCATTTATCAAACCAGGTCCGGTGATCCTTTTCGGCCAGAATTGAGAGATCTTTGGGACCGAGCCAGACCCCGCCGCATCCCGGACATTTATCGAGTGGAACTTCACGGAAGGTTATCGGCTTGATCTCGTCACCGCACTTAGGGCAACGATTTTTACAGTATTTGCGAATCAGTTTTTCATCGGTGTCATGTCTGATCTTTTCGATCAATTCTTTTTCAAGATTATAAAAATATTGATTTTCCAGTGCTTTCTTGCGTTCTTCCCAAGCATCAGGCATCTCAGCACCTCCTTGAAATGACAGGGTTTTTTACAATTATACTCGCTAGAAAGAAAGCTGCAAGGATGACTACGGTATAAGCGGCTATCGTGGTGCTAATTCAAGGCTAATTGACCCACATCCGTAGGAAGCACTTTTTCCGATATGAAACAGACTGCTCATAACAATGACATTGAGCACTTCATCGATATCGATCCGGCCAAGATGGATTATGCCGACTATACCACCGATGTCCTGCCATTTGTCCCCTTCCATTGTTCGCCAGTCATGCCAGTACAGCTCCGATGATACCGTTTCAATCTCGGAGACCCTGTCGACCAGGTACTGAGCATCGTCAACCATTTCAATCCCGTAACAGGTATACAGCATCGAAGTAACCCGTCTCAGCATAAACGGGAAGATATCATGGAAATTGGGTTTGAAGGTCGGCTTATTGTTCGAGAGCAATCGGGCTGGAGTCTCAAAGCGGAGTCTCAGACCTGCAGCCAGGTTCTGGGATGAATCAATCTGCCATGCCAGCGGGCGCAGTGGCAAAGAAACGGCCGGGCGGTCGTCATCTGGTATTGGCACTCGTGAAAGGTTTTCAGCCTGGTCAAAAGCCCCGAGGTTAATAAGTTCGAATTTCCCTTCACCACGATATAATCCGAGTCGTCCGAGTCGGCGCAACAATGAACAGAATGTTGATATCTGTGCACCGCACTCACCGAAAAAAAGAACTTCCAGGCTAAACTGGTCTCCGGCATCAAGGTCCAGGTTCTCCTCTTTGAACGGCTTGAGGACAAACCGGGGTGACGGTTTCTGATAGAGTCGCCTGGCAAAAGGATCGGCTGAAAGGTCAGGTTCGAGCAGGGTCTCGAGCCACGCCTGGTCAATCGGGTCGTTAGAAGCAGTCCGGGAAACACGTTTGAACTCGCGGCGCAATCGCAGCATCATCCCTTTTTCCAGTAGAAAAGGCTCCTGGAATTCAAGATCGAAAATGACCCGACAATAATTTGCTTGGGATAATGATTCATTCATCATAAAAAAATGGGCGGGTCAAACGACCCGCCCATATCGTAGCATTTTCAGCCGAACAAACTACTCGGCTTGCGGTATTGCCTTGATCATTTCACGATTCATCCGTGAAATGAAGGTGGTGCGCACGCCTTTCGGACAGGCCGCTTCGCACTCGTAGTGGTTGGTGCAGTTACCAAACCCTTCGGAATCCATCTGGCCAACCATTGCCTTGACGCGACGCACAGCTTCAGCAACTCCCTGCGGCAGAACTGCCATCTGGGCAACTTTAGCCGAGGTAAAGAGCATCGCTGACGCGTTCGGGCAGGCGGCAACACAAGCGCCGCAACCGATACACTCGGCAGCATCCATCGCCATATCGGCGGCCGGCTTCGGTACCAGAATGGCGTTGCCGTCAGCAACACCGCCGGTGTGGGCCGATGTGTAGCCGTAGGACTGGATGATCCGGTCAAGCGCATTACGGTCAACCATCAGATCCTTGATGATCGGGAAAGCACGGGAGCGCCACGGCTCGATGTAGATCTGGTCGCCATCCTGGAAGCGGCGCATATGCAGCTGACAGGTGGTGATCTCACGCTCCGGGCCGTGCGGGATTCCATTAATGACCTGTGAACAGGTACCGCAGATCCCTTCGCGACAATCATGATCAAATTCGATCGGCTCGATACCTTTGGCAATCAGGTCTTCGTTGACTTCGTCGAGCATTTCGAGGAACGACATGTCGGGGCTGACACCCTTGGCCTCGTACTGCTCCAGGCGGCCCTTGTCGTTCGGGCCATTCTGTCTCCATACATGCAGTATCAGATTCATTATTTGTAACTCCTTACGGCAAGTTGGACGTTTTCAAATTTCAGGGGCTCCTTATGCAGCTCCGGCTCCTTGTCCACACCTTTGAATTCCCAGGCAGCAGCGTAGGTGAAGTTTTCATCATCACGCATTGCCTCGCCATCTTCGGTCTGATGCTCGGTCCGGAAATGGCCGCCACAAGACTCTTCACGGTGCAGTGCGTCCTTGGTCATAACTTCGGCGAACTCGAGGAAGTCGGCAACCCGGCCGGCGTTTTCCAGCTGCGAGTTGATCTGTTCCTTGTTGCCGGTGACATTGACGTTCTGCCAGAACTCTTCACGCAGAGCCGGAATCTTCTTGAGGGCGTCATTAAGGCTGGCATCGCTACGCGCCATACCAACATTTTCCCACATGATCTTGCCGAGTTCACGGTGGAACTGGGCGACCGACTTCTTGCCGTTGATATTCATCAGCGTGTCGATCTGGCCCTTGACCTCTTCAACCGATTTCTTGAATTCCGGATGCTCGTCTGTGATTTCACCCGGAGTTACACCGGCGAGGTAATTGGCGATCGTATACGGTATAACGAAGTAACAGTCGGCCAGGCCCTGCATCAGCGCCGAAGCGCCGAGGCGGTTGGCACCGTGAACCGAGAAGTTCGCTTCACCGAGGACAAACAGGCCCGGAACATTGCTCATGCAGTTGTAGTCAACCCAGAGTCCGCCCATTGAATAGTGCGGTGCCGGGTAAATACGCATCGGCTGCTTGTAGGCGTTTTCGTCGGTAATTTTTTCGTACATCTGGAACAGGTTGCCGTAACGCTCACGGATGGTGTCTTCACCAACCCGGTCGATCGCCGACTGGTAGTCGAGGTATACACCCCGCTTGCCCGGGCCGACGCCGCGCTCGTCATCACACTGTTCCTTGGCGGCGCGTGAAGCAATATCACGCGGCGCGAGGTTGCCGAAGGACGGGTACTTGCGCTCGAGGTAGTAATCACGATCCTCGTCCGCAATATCCCCCGGGGCTTTGTCAGTGTCTTCCTTCTTCTTCGGAACCCAGCAGCGGCCGTCATTACGCAGCGACTCCGACATCAGGGTCAGTTTCGACTGATGATCGCCGGTCTGCGGAATGCAGGTCGGGTGAATCTGGGTGTAGCACGGGTTGGCAAAGAAAGCGCCTTTTCGGGCGGCTTTCCAGGTGGCTGTGACCGAGCAGCCCATGGCGTTGGTCGACAGGTAGAAGACGTTGACATAGCCGCCGGTCGCCAGGATAACAGCATCACCCCAGTAGGTTTCGATCTCGCCATTGACCAGGTTGCGGCAGGTGATGCCTTTGGCAGCGCCATCGACAACAACCAGATCGAGCATTTCGCGACGGGCAAAGAGCTTGACCGTGCCAGCTTTGACCTGGCGCATCAACGCCTGGTAAGCACCGAGCAGCAACTGCTGACCGGTCTGACCGCGGGCATAAAAAGTCCGGGAGACCTGGGCCCCGCCGAACGAACGGTTATCGAGGTAGCCGGCGTAGTCGCGGGCGAACGGAACGCCCTGTGCAACACACTGGTCGATAATGTTGTTGGAGACCTGGGCCAGACGCCAGACATCGGCTTCACGGGCCCGGAAGTCGCCGCCCTTGATGGTATCGTAGAAGAGGCGATAGATGCTGTCGCCGTCGTTCGGATAGTTCTTGGCCGCGTTGATGCCGCCCTGGGCAGCAATCGAATGGGCGCGGCGGGCGCTGTCCTGATAACAGAACGCCTCGACATTGTAGCCGAGTTCGCCAAGTGAGGCCGCGGCGGCGCCACCGGCGAGGCCGGTACCAACGACGAGAACTTTGAATTTACGTTTGTTGGCCGGGTTGACCAGCTTCATATCGAAGCGGTGCTTGTCCCAGCTTTCCTGAATCGGTCCAGTTGGACATTTACCGTCGAGTATCACTGTCTTACCCCCTATCTATTTAGCTACGCCGCAGAAAACGACTGCGACATAACCGATGAGAAGTACGAAGGAGACGACCTTGCCCAATGTGCCAATACCATCAAAGGTAGTGTCATTAGTCAGGCCGAGCGTCTGGAAGAAGCTGCCAACACCATGGAACAGGTGCAGAGCGAGGCAAACCATTGCGATCAGATAGATCATCGCAATCGCCACGCTGTTGAAGCTCTGGACAACCATGGTGTAAACATCGAACCGACCGGACGAATCAACCAGCGCCTCGACATTCTCCACGCCGACAACATGGCCGGTGAAGTGCAGAACATGATAAATAACGAAGGCCAGAATGATGCAACCGGTGACGATCATTGACCGGCTTGCAAAAGTGGCTTCCTCATTTACTTTCTGCATGTACGCTACGGGACGGGCCGATGAGTTTTCAACAGTCAGTTGCACGGCGAAAACAATGTGCACTGCGAAAAGCACCAGCATGACCGCTCTAAAAATCCAGACAACCGGACCAAGGCTGTGCAGCTTGGCTGCATAAGCATTGATCGCATCGGCGCCAGCAAAGAGCGACAGGTTCCCGAGCAGGTGAACACAGATGAAAGCAACCAGCAGAACGCCGGTTACCGCCACCAAGATCTTTCTCCCCACAGAACTTTGCGTCAGAATCATGTTTCTTCCCTTGTGACGTTAATTGCGATTCGGGTTGAATCGCGATTCAATAATAAAATCCCCACCGAAAGTCTAAATTCCCGGCAGCAGGGTGGACTGACCGGGAAAGCCTGTATGAAATTAAAAAGAGATGGGGCCATGGCGCCTGAGAGGCGTGTTTTCGGCGATGCCAGCTACCGAATTTCATGTCATTTCAAGCGGCCCTACCAACCATTCAATGCCGAATTACATCCATTTTTTACCGGCATTAAAACTTGTTCTAAGTACCATTCGCACCCGCGATATGTCAACTGAAAAATTGCACACTGTATACACATTCAAAACAGCGTTAACTTGCATCATTACTGATCTTTTCCCCACCGTTCCACTCTTCTTTCTAATGAATAAAGATGACTTTAGAACTCCGGTTTCTGTTGCACCGGAAATACGCATCTGTTATGGTCCGGCGCAGACAGTTTTACCGATTCCAAACATGGATAGACTTAACACTATGCTCGAGTTCAAGCTGATTAATAAAGACAAAACCTCACGGGCCAGACGCGGACAGGTCACAACCCCGCACGGCATTATCGAAACGCCGATTTTCATGCCGGTCGGCACCCACGCGGCGCTCAAGGCGATGACTCCGGCCCAGGTGGATGAAACCGGTGCGCAGATCATCCTGAGCAACACCTACCACCTGCATCTCAAGCCGGGTGAAGGATTGATTGAAAAGGCCGGAGGCCTGCATCAATTCATGAACTGGAACAAGCCGATCCTGACCGACAGCGGCGGCTTCCAGGTTTTTTCCCTGCCGAAGAAACAGATTGGTGACGATGGCGTCCGCTTCAGAAACGAAGTGACCGGCGATGAAACCTTCCTCGGACCCGTTGAAGCAACAAAAATCCAGAACCGACTCGGCGCCGACATCATCATGGCCTTTGATGAATGTATCCCCTATCCGTCAACCCACGATTACGCAGCTAAATCGATCAAAAAGACCTTACGCTGGGCCGAGATCTGCCGCCGGACCCACGGCCGTACCGACCAGGCCCTGTTCGGGATTGTCCAGGGTTCAATCTACGATGACCTGCGCCGGATATGTGCCGAGGAGTTGACCCAACTCGATTTTCCCGGATACGCCATTGGTGGTGTCTCGGTTGGCGAGGGGTTGGAACTGCTGAAAAAGGTCGTTGATTATACCGAACCATTCTTGCCTGAAAACAAGCCGCGCTACCTGATGGGAGTCGGCCTGCCGGAGGATATTCTCGAAAGCATCGATCGTGGCATGGACATGTTCGACTGCGTCATCCCGACCCGCTACGCCCGCAGCGCCACCCTCTTCACCCGGCGCGGCAAGATTCGGCTGACCAATCGCCGCTACCGGCGTGATTTCTTCCCGGTCGACCCATCATGCGACTGCTACTGCTGTCGGAACTTCACCCGGGCCTACCTGCATCATCTCTACAATGCTAATGAAGTATTGTCAGCAACCCTGGCTGCAATTCACAATGTCCACTTCTACCTGAACATGGTCGCCGCAGCGCGTGATGCTATCGAAAAGAATGAATATTCCGACTTCAAGAACGACTTCCTCGGCGAATACGGATTTTTTGAGGAAAAACCGAGACCGACGTAAATAAAGATCTGCTACACTGTCAGACAAGATGGAGACTCCGGAGCAGCAAAAACTCGACCAGGATCACGTCCGCAGACTACATCGCGCCCTGACCGGCAGCAGCG
>PKUH01000116.1 GCA_002869615.1 Desulfuromonas sp.
CGGGCCATCGGTCGGATTGTCGACGTAGAGGACGAACCAGATTTCACTGCCGGAGTTGACGCTTGCGTTGTCGGCAAGAACGTTGCCGGAGAGATCGCGGGCCTGTTTGATAAGGGCCAGCGGGGTCGAGAATATGGTGATTTCGGACGGACCGGTCCCGTCGCCACCGATCAAGGTGCCGTTGTTGATGCCGCCGATACCTCCCAGCGCCCGGTTGGTTGCCGCCATAAGATCTGGCGGACCGACCACGAGCAGGAATGCCAGGAATACGGCTATCCAGAAAGCTCTTGTGCGCATTGAAGTGCCACGGGAAGCGCGATAGCGCTGTCCACGTGGACATCGTCCTTTCCGCTCCGGTCGATAGACCGGTGGTGTTGCCGTCTCTTTCAAGGCAGTGTTCCCCGGCTGCTCCCAATGAAGCAGCCGGGGCAAAATCACCTGGAGAAAGAAACGATCAGGTCAAAAGCTCTCTGTTTACTGCAGGACGACGGTAAACATCATCGCCCAGACGGTACCGACAGTCAGATCGACCTGGGTGTTGCCAGCGATGCGTCCGGCGCTGATGGTCGTTGTCGGTGCATCGTAACTGGCAAAATCATCACCAGTGGCATTGGTTTGGGCCGTACCGAGATTCCGAACGTCATCGTAGATTGCTTGTGCGGTGGCGCCAGTTCCCGTCAAGTTGTAAACCTTAATCGTTGAAGCCGGCGGTAACTGGTAAGCGAACAGAGCGTTAAGTTGATCGTTGATGTTAACGTCGCTGACCGCAAAGCCGGTATCGTTGTCGATGTAGATGACGAAGTCGATCGAAGTGCCGATCGGAAGAGTTGCTGGTGATGAGATAGCAGAGTTGTCGCTGGTTAGGAAGGCGGCCTTAACCAGTGACAGTCCTGAGACATCGACGCTACTGATGGAGACGATGTTCGAGGGTGTCTGGGCTGCGCCGGCAACATTCCAAGTCGCCTGGTTATCGGCCGCCAAGGCTGATGTTGGGCCGAAAATGATGGCCGCGGTGACGGTTGCCAGCAAAACGCTGCGCAACGTGCCAAAGATCGTTTCCAGGTGTTTCTTCATCGTTTTTCTCCTTTCGTGGTGCAGTTAACAGTTGGCTCCATACGCTGGAGCTGCATGGTTCAAGGCCCCCATGGTGGGGACCGTCAGTTGATGGTGACGGAAAAGAGGAGTGCCCAGACCGAATTGGCGTTTACGTTGACCTGACCGTTGCCGGCTGTGCCTTCGCCAGCCTCAATGGTGCTGATGTCATCGTAAAGCACGCCGTCGTTATTGATGCTCTTGTCGAGAGGCAGGTTGTCATCGACCGCCGAGAAGATCAGGCCTTCCTCAAAGGTCGTGCAAGTGTTGGCGGCGCATTCGCCGACAGTGTTGTCCATTTTCAGGCTGTTTTCGACATAGCTGAAGGTGGTGGTGTCGAGGACATCCAGAACGTTGATGTCGCTGATAAGGGCACCTTTGTTGTTAATGTACAGGAGGAATTTGATTTCACTTCCTGTCGGCAGGCTGGAACTGTTGATGATCGGGGTGCCGTCTGAGGAGAAGGCCCGTTTGTAGAGGAAGGAGCAGGTGTTCTTCTGGGCCGCCCATTCGAGAGAGCGCTTCATCAGTTGCAGACCGCTTGCCGTTACTTGCGTAAAGTCAGCGTTAGAGTTGCCCCATGGCAGTTCGACTCGACGGCCACGGGACGGCAGTGATGTGTTATATGCTGTCGCACCGACATCAAGGGTTAGAAGGTTCGGGTCGCCACCAGTTGCTGGTGTGACACCGAGGATTTCGGCTCCCGGAGCAATCGTTCCATTGATACGGTAATAGACATTTGAACTAACGAGAAATAATGGATATCTTTCAGCGAGCGTGAATGGTTGAGTTATATAAGGGGAGTTGTTCCAGATTTCGATTTGCGGGTTACTGGTCGTCGTGGCCGAGGAAGCAAGCCAGAGGTTGTCAATCAGGGTTGCTTCCTCGTTGAGAACACCGATACAGGAATTGCGCATGTAGTCAGAGTTGGATGAGTTTGCATTAACGTTGGCCGAAATATAGGCGGCATCTGACTGGCTGATAGCGGCATCATACTCTGGGTCGCTTGCGTTCTCGTACAGAGGTAAAACCGAGTATCCCCACGATTCGATATGGTTAACGCGCAGTTGCTCAAAGCTGGTATAAGAGCCGTTGTTCCTCGTGATGAACATGACTGTCCCGGCAGAACCGGGGGTGATGTCGTTGGCCGGTCGAAGAGCAATAAGCTGGCCGATCGTGTTGTTTTCGTTGCCGGTTGTCGATGAACGTGCTCCGGTCGTACCGGGTCCCGAGAATGCTTCACTGAAACCCTGGTTTCCCGTTGTTCCCGAGGCGTGCCAGAGTTCAATCATTGTGTTTGGGGGATTCACACTGCCACCATCGGTTACACCAACAAAAAAGACTAGCAGGGTATCGCTGACTGTCGTGGTAACTTCCGGGGCTGATGGCGTTCCGCCGGTATTGTACTGTCCACTGTTATCGTCAATTGGTGTGGTAGTATCGACCTGCCAGAAAGAGGCGATTGTGCCTGCGACATCTTTGCTTTGTCCGTAGTTGAAATTATAGCTTGTTGGTTCGGTCGCGGTTACGACTTTATAGAACAGATCCTGTGAAATGTTGTTCGAAAAATCCTGCCTGATGTGGACCCAACCAGATGGTGCCGCAACAGTCAGGCCGTTGTCGGGCGATAGTATGGTGACCACGGCAATCATGACATCGCCTTGCAATGTAAGAGGGCGCTGTATCGTAACGTTTGTTGGTTGTCCGCCAGGCGTGCTGAAGCTGGCATCGCGGAAAGCAGGGGAAAAGGCAAAGCTTGTTGAAGCGAAGCAAAGAAAAAGTGCCAGAATGGAAATCGTAAAGAAGGGTTTTGTGCGGGGAATTCTGTTGCGGCGCTGGATATTGGGCAAACCTGTGTTACGCAGCAATTGTCGGACAACCGCCGAAACAGAGAAGCGATCAGGTTTTTTCAAGCACTCCAATTCCGTCTAGTCCCCCCTGGTATTCGGGACATTACCTGGAACAATTAGTCGTAAGGCCTTATAAAATATCAGATTTTTGAGTTTTTATCGATAGTTTTGTGTAGAAATTTAATGCCGTAAAACCGGTTGAAGATTGACAGCTGATAGCGATCGGCATAGATTTATAAAGTTATTCTCATCAGGAGAGTTGATTCTTGAAACAAAAAACAATTTACACCTGCCAGCAGTGCGGCTACCAGAGCCCGAAGTGGATGGGCAAATGCCCCGACTGCAACCAGTGGAACAGTCTGGCCGAAGAGCAAGTGACGATCGCGAAAAAAGGGGCGCGGGTCGCCCCTCCGGCCGCGACAGTCAAGCCGCTTGGCGAAGTTTCGGCGAGCGACGAAGATCGTTGCCGCTGCGGCATCGGAGAACTTGATCGGGTCCTCGGCGGCGGTGTCGTTCCCGGTTCGCTCAGCCTGATCGGTGGTGACCCCGGTATCGGTAAATCGACTTTGCTGCTGCAGGCGGCCGGACTCTTCGCTACGAAAAAAACGGCCCTCTATGTGACAGCCGAGGAGTCGGATCGGCAGGTCAAGTTAAGAGCTGAACGGCTTTCGGTCAAGGCCGGCAACCTCTTTCTGCTACCGGAAACGTCGCTCGAGTCGATCCTGGAAAGGGTCCGCGAGGTTAAACCCGATTTTCTGGTGATCGATTCGATTCAGACCATTTTTACCGGTACTCTCGAATCGGCGCCCGGGAGCGTCAGCCAGGTCCGGGAGTGTGCCGGCCGCTTGATGCAGCTCGCCAAGGGGGAGGGTGTTACGACCTTCCTGGTCGGCCATGTGACCAAGGATGGTGCAATCGCCGGCCCCCGGATGCTGGAGCACATGGTTGACACGGTGCTCTATTTTGAAGGGGATGCCGGGCACCCTTACCGGATTTTGCGAGCGGTCAAGAACCGCTTCGGCTCGACCAACGAGATCGGGGTCTTTGCCATGCGCGAGCACGGCCTCCAGGAGGTTCCGAATCCGTCCGAGCTTTTTCTCGCCGAACGCCCCGAGGATGCGGCCGGCTCGGTGGTGGTGCCGTCGCTCGAAGGGAGTCGGCCGATTCTGGTCGAACTGCAAGCCCTGGTATCCGGGGCCTCGTTCGGCACGCCGCGGCGGACGACCATGGGCATCGATCACAACCGGGCTTCACTGCTGGTAGCGGTTCTCGAGAAAAAGGCCGGCATGTCATTGCTCTCTCAGGATATTTTTCTCAATGTTGCCGGTGGTGTCCGGCTCGATGAACCGGCGGTCGATCTCGGAATGGTCGCGGCCCTCGCTTCGAGCCATCTCAATAAAAAGGTGCCGGCGCGAACCGTAGTGTTTGGTGAAGTCGGCCTGGCCGGTGAAGTAAGGGCCGTTTCGCAGCCGGAACTCCGCATCAAGGAGGCATCGCGGCTCGGTTTTGATCGCTGTTATCTGCCGCAGGGTAACCTTAAAGGGATGAAGGCAGAGAAGGAAATTGAGTTGATAGGGGTCAGGAACGTATCGGATATGCTCGATTCACTTTTTTCGGGTTGAAAGGGTCGATGATTATGACTGAGAAAATGACGCATTTCGACGAGCAGGGTAATGCTATTATGGTCGATGTCGGCAGCAAGGCAGTGACCAGGAGGGAAGCGGTCGCTTCCGGGGTCGTGGCGATGCAGCCCGATACCCTGAGGCGGATTCTCGACGATGAAATAGAAAAGGGCGACACCCTTAATGTCGCGCGCCTGGCCGGAATCATGGCGGCCAAAAAAACGCCCGATCTGATCCCGCTCTGCCATCCGCTTAATATCAGTTCGGTCCGGATCGACTTTCATTCCGACACGACCGCCGGCGAGCTCGAAATCCGGGCGACCGTCGGAGTCTCCGGAGCAACCGGGGTTGAGATGGAAGCGTTGACAGTCGTTTCGGTTGTGGCCCTGACAATCTATGATATGTGTAAGGCTATTGATCGTTCAATGACTCTCGGCCGGATCCGCCTGCTCGAAAAGCGGGGTGGAAAAAGCGGCGAGTGGACTCGGCCTGAACAGAGCTAACCGACCGGAGGTTTCTCAAGCATGCAATCCTATACTATTCGCCGATCCTTTCTGGCACCGCTCGGGATCCTGCTGCTGTTGACCCTGTTGCTCTTTGCTGTTGTTCTGGCGCAGGGCCAGCCGACCGTCAAGGCAGTTATCCTTGCGATACTGCTTGTGCCGGTCAGTGCTCTTTTTGTTGAAAGTTTTTTTCGCCGGGTCGGTGTTGATAACGAGCAGGTTACGGTGTTCAAACCGTTTCGGCAAAAAAGCCTTCGGTTCGCTGAGATTACCTCGGTCGAGACAATACTGGTCAAGAAACGGGCTTTTATAACCCTGAGCAGTACGGAGAGCTTTCTGATCCTCTCAAATGCTTACGCCGAGTTCCCCGAAATGGTTCGAAACCTTCTCGAAAAGGTTCCGTCCGAATCGGTGACCGAGGAGACCGCCCGGATGGCTGAAGCGCCCCCGGTTAAAAGCTCTGATATCGTTTCCTGCTGGTTTGCCGTGGTTTTGATGGCGATCATTCTGGTTCTGCAGTTTGTTTGACACGTGAAAATCAGCCGGTATTTTTATTGACAAAAACACTGTTTTCATTTAGTTTGAGCGAATTCTGACAGGAGCATCGGATGAACAAGAAAGAACTGAAAGAGTTCAAACAACTTCTGGAAAAGCAGTTGGATGAGTTGCTGGAAGATGCCGGCAAGACGGCATCCGAAATGGCCGACGAGAAGGCCAACTTCCCCGACCCGACCGATCGTGCTTCACTCGAATCGGACCGTAATTTCGAGTTGCGTATCCGTGATCGCGAACGGAAGCTGATTGGCAAGATTCGCGAAGCGCTGGAGCGGATCGAGGACGGGGAGTTCGGTTTTTGCGAATCGTGTGAAGAAGAGATCGGGATTGCCCGGCTCAAGGCACGGCCGGTCACGACCATGTGTATCGACTGCAAGACCGAGCAGGAGCGTCAGGAAAAAATCGGGTAGTCCGATTGACGATAGATCCATCGATAAGGCCGCCGGGTTCCCGGTGGCCTTTTTTTAACCATTGTCGGGACTCTCCTGTTGCGTTTGGCCGAACCGGACAAGCGTCAGAAGGATCTGTCTGGCAGAGAACATGGCGGCAATTCCGAGCAAGGTCGCCAGGCCGAGCGGAATCGTGATCAAAGGCAAAAACTTCTTCCAGAGCACATTGTCCACAGGATCCTCCCCTTTGGCTCTTTTTATGACCTCTTCGAGGGTCGGGACAGGGTCATCCTTGCCGTAAAAATAAAACGAGCTGACACCATGGAATCTGAGCAGGATGTAGGATGCATCGGCGATCAGAAGCCCTTGCCAATGCATCTTTGCAGGGAGGTTCTTCTTGAAGTTTTCCTGCATGCTTTTCAGCAAGCGCATATCACATTCGTGGCGATAAATGACATCACCTCCGGCAGAATAGCCGAAATCGTGTTCAATCTGTGCGCCTGGCGGATACCAGTCAACTTTTCTGCCGTTGACCCGGAAGGCGAATACTTTTCCTGCATACTGGCGTAGGTATGCGGGGAGCCAGGTCGGGCCGACACCATTGTTGATCTCTGCCAGTTCGGCCGGCGACAGGTCTTCGAAGCGCGGTTTTTTATTCATTGCCATTGGCCTCTCCTTATCGATCGTCAAAAAAATCAAGCATAATGATGGCAGACGTTATAGATATCTTCCTTCACCGCGAGGAAGGTATCGACCAGGTCCGGATCAAAATGTCCGCCTTTGTATTTGGTGATTTCGGCCGTTGCCTCGTCCATGCTCCAGGGTTTCTTGTACGGTCGCTTTGAGGTCAGGGCGTCAAAGACGTCGGCAAGAGAGCAGATCCGTCCCATCAACGGAATCTCTTCGCCGGCGATACCACGCGGGTAGCCGGTGCCGTCCCACTTCTCATGATGCGTCAGGGCGATTTCCTTGGCCGCGTTCATGATTTCCGAGGAATGGCCGTCGAGGAGCCGATAACCGATTTCCGGGTGGTTTTTCATCGTTGCCCATTCATTCCGGTCCAGTTTGTCCGGTTTCATCAGGATCCGGTCCGGGATGCCGATTTTACCGACATCATGCATCGGACTGGCATTGAGAATCAGTTCGCCTTCATTCTCTGACATACCGTGGGCGACTCCGAGAATCTGACAGATTCTACTCATCCTGATGATATGGTTGGCCGTCTCACGGTCCTTGAATTCGGCAGCAAGGCCGAGCCGACGGATAATTTCAAGACGGGTTTCATGCAACTCCCGGGTTTTTGCCTCGACTTCCTGATCGAGCAGGATGTTGTGGTTTTTGATCTGGCGATGGGCCAGGTTGACTTCAAGAAGATTGCGGATCCGGCAGAGGACCTCTTCATTATCGAATGGTTTGGAGACGAAATCGCGGGCACCTTGCCGGAGCGCATGAAGACGGGTCTCGCGATCATGGTAAGCGGTCAGGACCAGGACCGGCAGGTAATCGCTCTCAAAAACCGCCTTGATCTGTTCCATCACTTCGAAACCGCTCAGGTGTGGCATGTTGATATCGAGCAGAAGCAGGTCAGGTTGGAAACTGACAAAGAGGTCGATAACATCACGCGGGTCAGACGTACTGAGAACCGAGCGGTAGCCCGCCTTGTCGAGGATATCTTCAAGCAAAAGGATATTCTCCTGTTTGTCGTCAACGATCAGGATACGGCCATTTATTATCTCTCGTTCTGAAATCATGGAATAGATTCCTTTCCGGATCCTTGACTGCTCCTTTTGTGCAAAACAGAGTCAATAGTGTCGAGAAGTTCACCGATGCCGAGTGGTTTGGTCAGGTAGGCGATAAAGCCGGCCTGGTTGCCGATGCTCAGATCCGCCTCGGTTGCATTGGCCGAGACGGCAATCACCGGTATTGCCTCGCTGGTCTTATTTTTTCGGAGTTCCTTGAGCACGTCATGGCCACTGAGGTCGGGTAGAAGTATGTCCGTGAGAATGATGTCGGGCACCATTTCTAAGGCTTTTTCAATCCCTTCCCGGCCCGAATCAACACAGACCAGGTTGAGATCTTCGCGGCGCTTGAAGATATGCTGGACATAAACCTGGTTCGCCTTGTTATCCTCGATGTAAAGGATTTTTGCCGGGTCGGTTTCGGCAATCTTTGTTGCGTTGTCCGGACGTTCGGGCTTATCTGTTTCCACCGCCTGCGCTAAGGGTTTCGGGTCCGGGAAAATCTCGTCGAACTCGATTATGAAGGTTGATCCCTGACCGACGATGCTTTCAACACTGACTCGGCCGTTCATGATTTCAATCAGCTTGCGGGTAATGGCGAGGCCAATACCGACCCCGTCAACTTCATCCCGCTTGGTGTCAAGGCGGGTAAACGGTTCAAAAATCCGCTCCAGATCCTCCTGGGCAATCCCCGGCCCGCTGTCTTTAACCGAGAAACGGATTTTCTCCTCTTTTTTCTCGAGTGCCACCACCACCAGACTCCCCTCGGGGCTGTACTTTATGGCGTTGGAAATCAGGTTGATGATGATCTGGCGCAGACGAAGCGAATCAGCCATGACCCAGTAATGTTCATTCTCGTCGGTTGCGTTGTGCACCTGGATCTTTCTTTTTTTTGCCATGGTACTGGTGACGACAAGAGCCCGATCAAGATCGTCCTTGAACGAAATCGGTTCCTGGTTGACGGTCATACGACCGGTTTCGATCATCGAGATGTTGAGGATATCGTCGATCAAGGCGTTGAGGTGCTTGCCCGAGTCATGGATGATATTGACATTGCGCTGCTGGATCTCGGTCAGCGGGGTCTCGGTGTCAGTCAGGAGCAGCTCGGCAAAACCGAGAATACCATTCAGCGGTGTCCGCAATTCATGGCTCATGTGCGAAAGAAACTGGGTCTTGGCCTGGTTGGCGAGATCAGCTTCCTTTTTTGCCAGTTCGAGTTCTTCGGTCCGTTTGGCGACTTCCTCTTCCAGATTGTCCTTGGCCATCAGCAGTGCATCGTGAGCGAGCTGTTTGGCTCTGTCCCGCTCCTGGCGCAGAACATAGAGACGATCGGCAAGGGCAAGCGAGAGGAACGTGGCATCAAAGAGGAAACCGATAGAAACCGCATTGATCAGCAGAAAATGATAAGGCAGAACGTTCAGCAAGGTGAAACTGGTGATATATGAACCGATGATCGAAGATGTCCAGGCGAGAAGGTAGAAACGGGCAGCCTTGTTCCCTTGCCGCCAGGCGAGAAAACCAGTGATAAAGAGAAGCGGTGAATAAAACTGGACGGCCAGTATCGTTACTTTGGCCAGGGGGATAACATCGTCGACCAGAAAGGTGGTGACAATAACCAGCAGGTGCAACACGAACAGCATGTAAAGCACCTTGTCAATCCGTGGCAGTGACTGCCGGGTATTGAGGAAGTTCCGAGTGAACAGAACCCCGAACAGCTGAATGGCACTGATGCAGACCACCTGCATCCGTTCGGCAAGATAGGTAGAATTCGGCCAGAGATACTGGTATGAGAGTCCATGCGAGGTCGAAACCATCAGGGCAATACTACTGATGAAAAATATAAAATAGAGATAATTCCTGTCCTTCATCCGAAGGTAGATATAGAAGGTGTAAAGCGCCATGACCGCCAGGATTCCGTAGAACAGGCCGAAGGCAAATGCCATGTTGTCCGAATGTGTATAGAATGTTTCAGACTGCCACAGGGTGAACGGAGTCATCAGGGCAGCCCGGCTCTCGACCCTGATGAAAAGGGTTGTGGCCTGTTCCGGCTCGAAGGTCAGTTTGAAAAGAAAAGAATGATGTTCGATTTCGCGATCGTAAAACGGTTTTTTGTCGCCGGCTTCCTTAATGATGTGTTGCCCCGGGTGCTCCGGGTCTGCCAGGAAAACCTTGATGGAATCGATATAAGGAAGAACCTCTTCAAGGATCAGGTCCCTTTTTTCAGGGTAAGGATTGATAATCTCGGTGCGGAACCAGTAAGCGGATTCAGTGAAACCGAAACTCGGGAAATCCTTGTCGTGCGGGATGAAATTTGCAGCGTGGGCAGGTGAGGTGATCTCCTCAATGGTTAATGACTTGTCCGGATCCTCAAGGAACTCCATCTGCTTTCCAAGGATGTAATTATCGGTCTGGTCGTTCAGGATTATACGTGCGGTCTTTTCCGTGGCCAGAACAGGACCGAAACTCAACAACACCGGCATTATTGCCAGCAGGAGGATTGCAGCGGCCCGGCACGTTTTCCCGGAGAACAGGGTAAAGGGTTTTCCTGAATGAAACATCGATTTCTCCTCAGAGGAATGTCATCGCCGTTTTTCGCAACAGGTTCGGCAGTAAATAGAGCTTTATAGTATTGTAATTCATCCCGAATTTGAGTCTTTTATAGATCGAGTTGGCGGTATAGAACCTTTTTGTAGCCTGAATCAAATGTGTCTCAAGCTCTTCCGGAGTAAAGTTCTTCGGTTGAAAAACGACCCGGTCCGAATCGTACAGATCCCAGTTCCTTGTGAGAATTCGCCCCTCCTTCGCAAGATCGTCATAGCATTTGGTCCCGGGGTAAGGAGTCAGAACAGAAAAAGCGGCGAGCTCCATCCGGGACTGAATGCAGAATTCAATAGTCTGGTCAATTGTCTCTGGAGTGTCTTCGTCAAAACCGAAAATAAAGGAGCCGACAACTCCGAGGCCCTTGTCGTGAATCCGGGCGATTTGTTGGCGAAAATATTCGGCATCGACCCTTTTGCCGACATCTCTACTGTTGCCGGAATGGATGCTTTCAAAGCCGATCAGGAAACCGGCACAGCCGCTCTGCCTGAACTTTTCCAACACCTCGTCGGTTAAAACCTGCAACCTGACCTGGGCCAGCCAGCTTATATCTTTACGACTGAGAGCGTCCAGGATCCGGTCGTAAAATGCATTGGCCTGCGGGCTGGCTCCGTAGAAATTGTAGTCAAGAAAATTGACGTAACGGGTTTTAAGGTTATCGATATCACGGAGGACCGGATCAAGGTGGCGTTGTAAATAAAACTTTCCAAAGACGTTTTGTGACGAGCAGAAGCTACAACGGAGCTCGCAACCGCGGGAAGCGAGAATCGATGTTTGCCAGCGTGTGCGGACGGTTCCGGTAACCTTTGCCGGGATTGTTTCGGGGATTTTGTTGTGATAGTACGGTTGCAACCGGTTATTTTCGGCATCTTTGATGATTCGGTCAATCATTGTTTCGGCGTTGCCGATGGCGACAGCATCGCAGTGCTGTTTTGCTTCTTCCGGCAGGGCGCTGGCGTGGGAGCCGCCGAGGATAACCTTTTTGCCGCGGCTACGGAAGCGGTCAGCGACAGCATAAGCCCGTTTCGCATTCACCGTGATAGTCGAGATACAGATCAGGTCTGCCGGGGTGTCGTAGTCAATCTTTTGCTTTGCCTCATCAATAATGCTGACCGTATGTTCCTCAGGAATCAGCGAAGCAATGTAGGCCGGAGTCAGGTTGGCGACCGGAAAAATGCGGTGCATGAATCGGTTTATATTGAGGTACTGAAACGGATTGATAAATAGAATATTCAAAGATGAATACCCCCCGGTAAAAAAAAGCGAAGTTATTCAGTTATTTATAAATTTTTTGTGGGGGTATTGCCTGGGGTGCCTTCCGGATCGGGCGGTCAGCAATTCCCTCCTCGCAAAACATTACATAAGATAATTATATTAATTAATAGGATATGGAGGCGGAGCTGTCAACTAAAAGTCAATAATAATCAATAATTAGTGCCTTTTGATGATACGTCGCATTTGTCTTTAACGGCCCGCTCTGCTAAAATACTGCAACCCGCAACCGGAGGATGTACCATGGCAAAATTGCTCGTCGTTTTCAAAGATAAGGTCCAGCAGGAAGTCAAGTTGGCCAAGGAGACGGTACGGATAGGTCGGGATTCCGATAATGAAATCCAGATCGACAACCCCGGTGTTTCCCGTTTTCATGCCGAGGTTTACCGGCAGGGTTATCCGTTTTACGTCGAGGATATGAAAAGTACCAATGGTACCTTTGTGAATGGTAGCTTTGTCAGCTGGAAAGCGGCCCTGAACGATGGCGACCGGATCCGCATCGGCAAGCACGATCTGATATTCCAGCTTGAAGCGAGCGATTACCGCGAAGCGGGAACAAAGAAGGTCGACTTTGGCGAAACGGTCTGTATCCGACCGCAAGAGAAAAAACGGTAGCAGGTTTTGTCTCAGAAAACTTAAAGGCCGGTACGGATCTTCGTACCGGCCTTTAAGTTTTACGGCTGCCTGTATTGAAAAGATCTGGACACAATATCGGCCTTTGGCGAAAACCGGTTTCAACTTGAAACCATTTGCTTGCCAGGGTATGGCGAGGTGGTAAAATTTTAAAAAAGATGAAAGGAGATCCGGCAATGATGGTCAGGGTAATGTATCATGACGGCATGACCGAGATGGTCCGGGCGCCGGTGTTGCAGCACTTAATCGAAACCGGGAGAATTCACAAGTTCAGAAGGTCTGGCGGTTGGGTCATACTCGGGGTCGATCCGGTGCGCATCGGCATGCAAGGGCGGTTCCGTGGTGCGGATCGGCGCAGGCCTGAAGTGGTCCACTGAGAGACGATTCGATTCGGAGAAAAAGGCGGATTATTTTCGCTCTTCGTGAAATCGGCGTCCCCATGCACACATTTTTTCAAGCGTTGGTTTGAGGGTGCGGCCGGTTTCGGTCAGCGAGTATTCGACCCGGGGTGGAACTTCGGCAAAGACCTGGCGATGGACGAGGCCGTCCCGTTCGAGTTCGCGGAGCTGCTGGGTCAACATTTTCTGGGTAATCCCGGGCAGTCGCCGCTTCAGTTGGCTGAATCGGAGTGTTTTATGTGAAAGGTGCCAGAGGATGACTCCCTTCCATTTGCCGCCGATCAGCTCCAGGGTCACGGCGACCCCGCAGTTGTAATCAGGGTTCTCCGCCGCGATAACCTCTTCACAACGATCACTCTTCATGTCTTTAGTATCCTTTTGGTAACTACAGTACAAAAAAGTATGTACTTGACGTATTTGCATATACTGTCACAATAGACCCCGAAGAAGCAAATCGAAAATGATTTTAGATTCCAAAGGAGGTTTAAATGTCCGAACATTACAGGGCTATGTTGGTCGAGCAGGTTGATAAAAAAAATTTTACAAGAAAAATTACCGAACGATCGCTCGATGAGCTTCCGGCTGGCGAGCTGCTGATTCGGGTCCGTTACTCATCGCTTAATTTCAAGGATGCGCTGTCGTCGATCGGAAACCCCGGCGTTTCTCGCAACTTCCCGCACACACCGGGGATCGATGCGGCTGGTGAGGTCGTCGAGTGTACTGATGGTGCGTTCAAGCCGGGTGATGACGTCCTGGTGACCGGGTTTGATCTCGGAATGAACACCGCTGGTGGATTCGGTCAGTACATCCGTATACCGAGTAAATGGGCGGTGGCCCTGCCGGAAGGCCTGACACAGAAAGAAGCGATGGTCTACGGAACCGCCGGTTTTACCGCCGGGCTGTCGCTGCAGGCTTTGGTCAATGCCGGGGTTACCCCGGACGATGGTGAAGTCCTGGTGACCGGCGCCACCGGCGGCGTCGGCTCGGTTGCCATCGCCCTTTTGGCCAAGGCCGGCTATACCGCCGTCGCCGCAACCGGCAAGGCGTATCAGGCAGATTTTCTGAAGTCGCTTGGTGCGGCTGATGTGGTCGGTCGCGACGCCGTTCTTGAAGGGGCCGAGCGGCCGATGATGAAAGAACGTTGGGCCGGGGTTATTGATTGTGTCGGTGGTGACTACCTGGCGGCGGCGCTCAAGTCGACAAAGTACGGCGGTACGGTCACCTGTTGCGGTCTGACCGCCTCACCTGATCTCAATATTAATGTCTTTCCGTTTATCCTGCGCGGCGTCTCACTACTCGGTATCGACTCGGTTGAGTGTCCGATGGAGCCGCGTCTAAGGCTCTGGAAGAAGCTGGCGAGTGAGTGGAAGCTTGACAGTCTGACTGATCTGACCGAAGAGTGTGGACTTGATGATCTTGACGGGAAGATCGACCTGATGCTTAAAGGTGGGCTCAAAGGGCGGACGCTGGTGAATCTGGATATGTAAAGAAGTCGGAAAATAGATGAATCGAAGGGGCCTGAGGAATCAGGCCCCTTTTGTTTGGTTCGGTTGCAAGGGGACACTTCCCTGAACTTCGGGGCGTGTCTCGATTCGACATAGCCGGAGCCCCTTTACCTTGCAGCTAACCGATCTTCTCCTGATACCGCGCAAGGAAGCTTTCGGTAACGCCATCAATATCCTCGGCGCCGACCGTCCGGGCAAACTCCTTGACAAAGCCGCGCAGGTAAACCGGTGCCGGCAGACGATCAAACCGTTCCTGTTCAATACACTCGAGATGAAAGCTGCCGACCTTGGTGCGATCAGCAACATCGCGCAGTGTCATGCCGCGAACTTCACGGAGCTGCTTCAGATAAAAACCGGGTGCCTCGCCCGGGTCAGCCGACACATCAACCGGCTCGAGTTTGCAGATGATCGGTTCGGCATCCGGCGTGACCGGCTCCTCCCGCTTGATCAATTTCTCCGAAAGGATACGCTCATAGGCCTCCTGCAAGGTGTCGAGTTTCTCCTGTCGGTCGGCATATTCGAGCAGCGAATAGGTCGCCAGAGAATCCTCGCCATACAGGGCCCTGAGATTGTTGTAAGCCTGCTCGACTTCGCGCAGGCTGGCATCCGGCATCAGCCCGAGCGCTTCATAACTCTGCGTAAGTTCCTCTTCCATTTCTGAACTCCGTCGACGGACACATCGTCCTGACCAGTCTTTCAATATCGTCGGCAAAAGGTGAATTCGGGAACATATCAAGGGTCGGTCGCCGGGCTTTTAGAGACGACAAAACCCGCTCGTCGGCCCGGACATTGCCGGAGACCTTCATGTCGATAGCAAAAAAATCCCGGCAGGCCAGAGCAATTTTGTTGCCGAGGTCGAGATCCTCGCCCCGCTGGACCTGATTGACGACCAGCCGCGGTGCCAGAACGGACATACTCTCGGCAATCGATTTGCCAATATCGGGGTTGATCGACTGGATATCACGAACCAGGTCGCGCGGCGAACGGATGCCTCGCTCGATTTTTTCAGCCAGAACCTCATCGACCAGTTTCTCTGCATTGAGCGACTTGACGACCCTTTTCAGCTTGCGATAATAGACTGCCTTTAGGAAATGATAGGCATTTTCAACCGAAGTCGGAGTCGGCATGATAACCATCATGCCGTCATGTGCGGCCAGGAAGAAATCGAGCACATTGAAGGCGCTGCCGGCCCCGAGATCGATAAAAATATGATCGGCATTCAGGGAAAAGATCTGGCGGATGACCTTCATCTTCTGGACATGGGCCGGATTCGCCATATCGAGCAATGCTTTGGCACCGCTGATCAACCAGAGGTTCTCGAATTTTGTCGGCAGAAGGATATCCTGAAGACCGGAAACATTTTTACGGAAGAGGTCGGTAAGGGTTCGCTCGGGGTTGTTCATGCCGACAAAGGTATGCAGGTTGGCACCACCGAGATCGGCGTCAACAAGAATGCAGCGTTCGCCGCGGCGAGCCAGTGAGATGGCAATGCTGGTCGTTATGACCGATTTTCCGACCCCGCCCTTGCCGCCTCCGACCGCCCAGATCCGGGGTTTCTGGCCATGATGTTCGGATTCTGTCTGGCTCATTCTGAACAACCCCATGCCTGATTTAAATATAAACCGCGGCTTTCATGCTTTGCGACTTATCGTAAGTGAAGAGTCCGGAGCAATACCACCTTTGTCCGGCAAAACAGCTGAAATGTCAAGAATTTACTGATTTTTGCCCAACCCGAAACTGAGCATGAACACAAGACCTGCCGCCGCGACCGTCAGGGCAGAGAGTACGAACAGATAACTGAATACAGTTTCCGGAGAACGAACCAGAACCGGAATCCGGCCATCGAACAGATCGATAAATCGGCCGACAAATGAGGTCCCGAAGGCGCCCGAAGTAAAAAAGACAAGATTATACAAACCCATTCCGACGCCAGCCTGTTCGGCCGGCAGGGTTGTCGAAACCGTTTTGGCTAAAGCCGACTGGATCAGGGTGAAACCGATATAACAGATCACCAGCACAAGCGTCACCGACAGAGTGCCGACCCCGAGCAGTTTAGCCATCAACAGGTACCCGCTGCAGAGAAATAACAGTCCGAGATAAACCAATGGTACGCTGCCGAATCGGTCAGCCATCCTTCCTCCGACAAAACCGAAAAGAGCGGCACTCAGGGCGCCGGGGAAAATCACCAGGCCGATCTTCATGGTCGGTTGTGCATGGACTATTCGGAGGAGAAGCGGGATCGATAAAAAATAGCCAAAAACAGTTCCAACCGACAGAAAGGTACAGATCAGACCGCGCCGAAAAAGCTTGATCCGGAGAAGATCGGGGCTGACAAAGGGATCCTCGGCTCGCAGGATATGCCGGATAAAGACCCCGATCAGAACAACAGCGACCGGAAGCAGCGCCCAGATAAGCTGGGTCACAAAGATGAGTAGCGCGGCGACTCCAAAGACAAGGAGAACCGCGCCGGGGAGGTCGAATATTTTTTCGCGCTTCTCGTCCGTCGGCAAAAGGTGCAGGGCGACATAAATCGCCAGCAGGGTGACAAATGAGATCGGAAAGAGATAACGCCAGTGCCAGTTGCCGGCGATAAAACCGCCCGCCACCGGGCCGACCCCGGCGGCAAAGGCTACGGTTGACGCTACCGCCCCGAGCACACGACCACGGGCCGTGACCGGAAAATACCGGGTCGCGACGAGCATCGCCATTGCCGGAATCGCGCCTCCACCACTGGCCTGAAGGATGCGGCCGGCCAACAGGACCGGAAAGCTGTGTGAAATAAATCCGAGAAAAGCCCCGATATTGAACAGAGAGAGGCCAATAACCATCAGGCGACGGACCGAATAGATATCTGCCAGCTTGCCGTAGGTCACCGAAGCCAGGGCAAAAACGACGATGTAGCCGGTCATCACCCAGCTGACTTCGGCCGCCGAGAGTCCGAAATCTCGCGCGATATCGGGGATCGCAACATTGAACATGGTCCCGTTGAGGACCGAAAAGAAGATAATACTGCAGAGGAACGAGATCACACGGGCCTGGAACCTTCTGTCTTCTGTGAAATTGATCGACATTTCATACCCGGGAGGAAAAGGATCGGCCTTAATACCGAACGCTACGATAATAGCCGATCAAAGGTAAGCCGACAATCTTTTAAACCTTGCAAATCCTTGCATTTCAACTACATTTCCCTATATATTTGAGTGACGGTTTCAACGAACGATTTCCTGAAGAGATGAGGCGAACATTGCACGAACTCGGCATCACCCGGAGCATCGTAGAAATTGCCGAGCAAACGGCGCGTGAGCAGCATGCTGAAAAAGTTTTGAGTGTCACCGTCGAAATCGGTGAATTATCCGGGGTCATCCCCGATGCCGTCGAGTTCTGTTTTGAAGCATGCGTTCAGGAGTCGATGCTGGCCGGAAGCCGCCTGATCATCAATTTCGTCAAAGGGCTGGGCCGCTGCGAAGAGTGTGGCAGCGAATTCGGTATGGACAACATGACTTTCAACTGTCCGGAATGTGAAAGTTATGCCGTACAACGGATCCGCGGCGAAGAACTGCGTGTCAAGGAAGTGGAGATCGAATAGATGTGTATTGACTGCGGCTGTGCCGAAAAACAGACCCACAACCATGATCATGAACACGACTCGAGTCGAACGGTCAGCGTCGGTGAAAGCCTGCTTGCCAAAAACGACCGCTTGGCCGCCAAGAATCGGGAGCTGTTCAAACGCTCCGGACTGCTTGCCCTCAACCTGGTCAGTTCCCCCGGTTCGGGCAAAACCACCCTGCTTGAGAAAACCCTCTCCGAGCGCAAGGAGAAGTTCGTTTTCGCCGTCCTTGAAGGTGACCAGCAGACCAGCAACGACGCCGATCGCATCGCAGCTACCGGAGTACCGGTACACCAGATCAATACCGGGGCCGGCTGTCATCTCGACGCCCACATGGTCGGCCACGGAGTCGAGCATTTCGACCTTGATGCAACCGATATCCTGCTGATTGAAAACGTTGGCAACCTGGTCTGTCCCGCCGCCTTCGATCTCGGCGAAGAGTTCAAGGTCGCCGTACTCTCAACCACCGAAGGGGAAGACAAACCGGCCAAGTATCCGCAAATGTTCCGGGCCGCAGAGGTTATGGTCATCAACAAGATCGATCTGCTGCCGCACCTCGATTTCGATATTGAGAAATGCCGTGATTATGCTCTCAAGGTCAATCCTGAGCTGACCATTTTTGAGCTTTCCTGCCGCAGCGGTGAAGGACTTGATCAATGGTATGCGTGGCTGGAAGAACAGGCCCGAAACAAAACAGGATCGATTTAACGGAGAAGCGCAGAGACCGGAGAGAAGTTTAGAGTTAAGTCCCTCTCTCCGTTTCTTCCCAGCTCTCCGTCTCAGCGTCAAGATCGCATTCGAATTATTTGGAGATATACAATGTGCCTAGGCATACCGATGCAAGTTATGAAGATCGAGGACGAGATGGCCATCTGCGAGATCGACGGTGTCACCCGGGAAGCGAGCCTGATGATGATCGACGACGTCGAGGTCGGTGATTACGTGCTGATTCATGCCGGCTTTGCGATCGAG
>PKUH01000117.1 GCA_002869615.1 Desulfuromonas sp.
CCAGATCGAGCCGCCGCCGAAGATCGGGACCAGGCTGAATACCGAGTTCATCAAGGGGATGGGCAACCTCGGCGACAAGTTCGTCATCATCCTCGATATTAACCGGGTGTTCTCGGCCGATGATCTCGAATTCGCCCGGGATCTTGGCGAAGAGGCCGAAGAAGGGACAGCCCAAGAAAAATAATAAAATTGAGCGGGCTGGCATGAACGGTTATGAGGTCCCAACCTCCGACCTCCTTCCCCAACCCTTCTGCCAGGCTCGAAGCGGGGCTGATCTACCAACCGGATCAGCCCTTTTTATTGGTTCTTCGCAGATTTGAGTAATACAACGTTAGACTCCTCCTTCAGCTGGCTCAGTACAGGCAAAAAAAGTCAGGAGTCGGTCGTGCGCTACCGGCGACCTTGGTTGGTTTCGTTGGATGGAGACACTACCCGAAGGGCAGGGAGGTGTCTCTGGAGACTAAAGATCTTAGAACCGCCGGGTCCCGGCCCGGCAGCCGGGTTCATATCTTTATTAAGCGATAAAGAAACGAACCAAAGAAACCGCTCCCTTGCAGGGGCTTTTTGTGCGGCTTGAATTGTTTCTGTTCAATTGTGTTGCCGGAGGGTTTGCCTTGAGGCAAACACAATACGTCTCCGTGGCAGTTGCGGTTGGGCTACGGTTCAGTGGTCGCGCTGGCGGAAGCGACCTCAAGAGCAACGGGGGTGGTTCAAAATCATCGATGGATTCCCCCTTCGGCTACTTCGGCGAGCTCAGTACAAGATAGCTCAGGACAGGCGATCAGAGTCTGGAGATCATTCTTAGAGCAAACCCCGGCGGCCAGAAGATCCTGCTGCAAAACCGCCTGCCGATAGTTTTCGGGCCAGGGATGAAGATCGCCGATATCCATAACAAGAGGTTACCAAATAAAAAGAGAACGGGAACACTTTGATGGCGTCGATGGGGAGGTTTTGAGCATTTGCTCTTCTTGCAGAAAACAACATATTAGCTTAGAGTTGTTCATGGAACTTACCTGACCTTGGAAGTCAATCTATAAGGAGGGCCTTCACATGCATGTTTTCATAAGAGATTGTCAGAAAGTTGAAGAACTGGCGAGCCAGATATATAAGTCATTGGCTACGAACGACTCTTATCCGAATGAATTGCGTGAAGCCTTTACCAGGCTCAGCAAAGAAGAAGAAAATCACAGCCGAAATCTCGAGTTGCTTTTGCAGCTGCGTAAAGAAGAAATCAGTAACTTTAAAATTACCTGGGACAAAACATACTCAGCAATGAGACTTGCCGAAAAGTTTCTAGCAATGGTTGATGAAGAAGAGCTGGATCAGGGACGTGCTTTAACCATGGCTTTAGAAATGGAGAAAAACTTCATGCAAGTCCACGCCCATAATGTTCTGGAGTTTAACAATCCGCAAATATCGGCCGTTTTCGAAGAGTTGTGGAAAGAAGATCTAGCTCATTGTGATACCCTGAGAAAACACCTTGAGCAGTGCAGCTGACCAATCAAATAAAGATCAACTCTCGCAGTCGCCAGAAGTTGACAAACAGTGATGCTCGCTCTTGGGCGGGAATACACAAAAAGCATGCAACATGCGGCAGAAACCTTGGGCTGACCGGTCAACATGCCAACACTGCCCCTGACATCCTGGCATTGCAATCAGGCTGGAGTCGCACATGAAACGCATACGCTATGTCAGTTCAATGGCAAAACCCTTCACTGAAGATGAAGTTCAAAAACTTGTCGAGCTGGCCCAGAAGCACAACAAGCAAAAAGGGATTACCGGCATGCTGGTCGCTGCCGGCAACAAATTCTACCAGTTGATCGAAGGACCAGGCGGCGCGATCGACGCTTTATATAAACGGATTGAAAAAGACCCACGCCATACGGACGTAAAACTTCTGTCGGCAGAGAGTGGCGACATGGATCGCTTATACCCCAACTGGTCAATGCTTAAAGTTGACCTCTCTCTTGTCGAGCATGAGAAACTTGCACCGATACAAACACTTCTGAACAAGGCTGTTTCACAACGTGAATTGCTTGATGATGCGCTAAGCACCCTCGAGGAGTGTATCTGTAGAGTATTCACAGATGACGAAACGGCTGAAGATGACAATTGAACGGCAAACGAGAACGAAATCCATTCAAAGATGGAAAATCTTACTTCAAGAAGGAACAACCCTTTTCTTATTAATTCCAGATATCTTTAGTGATACCTGCCAGGGCAAGGTCGATACCAGTCGCAGCGGGTCAACGGCAATCCACTCGGTCGGCGGCCCGATTTCGCCAGCAGACTCTGATAGATACCGATGCGGCCCGTCTTGAATCCGTAGGCCGAGCCGGCCATGTAGATGCGCCAGACCCGGTATGTGACCGGATCGGTCAACTCAATCGCCCTCTCGCGGTTCGCCTCGAGTCGATCAACCCAATGGCGCAGGGTCATGGCATAGTGCTCGCGCAGGCTTTCGACATCCCGAACCTCGAAGCCGCTCTGTTCGGCAGCGCGCAGGGAGGTGCTGATCGGCAGCAAATCGCCGTCCGGAAAGACGTATTTGTCGATGAAGGACGGTCCGCCGCTCTCTGATCCCGTCATTGCCTCGGTGATGCCGTGATTGAGAAAAACGCCGCCCGGTTTCAGAAGATGGTAGGCCTTGTCGAAGTAATCCGGCAACCTGGTTTCGCCGACATGTTCGAACATGCCAACGCTGACCGCCTTGTCGAACTGTCGGTCCGCCGGCACATCGCGATAGTCGCAGACCTCGGCCCGGCAGCGCTCATCCAGACCCGCTTCACGAATGCGCTCGTTGGCGAGTTCGGCCTGGGGCGCGCTCAGGGTAATGCCGAGCGCTTCGACCCCGTAGTTCCGGGCGGCGTGCATAATCAGGCCGCCCCAGCCGCAGCCAATATCGAGCAACTTCTCGCCTTTACTCAGGCGCAGTTTGCGGCAGATATAATCGAGCTTGCGCTCCTGGGCCTCGTCGAGGCTGTCGTCCGGGCTGTGAAACAGGGCGCAGGAGTAGATCATCCGCTGGTCAAGCCAAAGCTTATAGAACGCGTTGGAGACATCGTAATGGTACCTGACCGCATCGGCGTCCCGCTCCTTTGAATGGGCTTCGCCCTGCAGCCGCGCGGCGGATCGGCTATTGCCCCCGGCAGACTTCTTCGGCAGCCGCAGCAGCTTGCGGGCCAGCTTCAGCTTTTCCAGCGGGCGACAGTCTCGCTCCAGCAAATAATCGGCGAGTTCGAAACTAGCCTCGAGATCTCCCTCGATATCGAAATCATCGTAAATGAACGATTCGCCGAGTGAGAGTTCGCTCGGACGCCAGAACATGTTGCGCAGCGCCGCCGGGTGCTTCATCTTCAGGGTGAAACGAGGCGGCCGATCATCGCTCCACCACTCGCTGCCGTCCCAGAGCCTGACCGAGAATGGTTCGATCCGGGCTTCGTTGAACACCCTTTCGAAAAATTCGATTCCCTGCTGCGCCTCCGATTCCTCCGCCGAGACCTTCCGACCGACCAGCCCCTTCATCGCCAGAACTCCTTTCTTATCAGCTAACTATCTAACAAATAAAACATTTCACAAGAATTTCAAGTCTCGACCTGCCAGGAATGCAACAACCTGCTGAGCGGATACTCCCCGGAACCTGCCCTTTATGATCGGAACGGACTGAAATCATTCCACTTTCTGTTAGCCCGGGAATAAGTGATTCTTTTGTCATCTGAAGCGACTCATCAGAAAAATAGCAGCGGCGGCGATAATAACCTGCCCGTTTTTCCGGACTAAGCCAGATCAGACAAAAAAAGAGGGCGGAATTAAATTCCGCCCTCTTTTGCCATTTGCAAGCTGCTCTTGAAAATTCTTACTTTTCTTCGTCTTTCTTGGCCGGAGCTTTCTTGGCCGGAGCCTTCTTCGCCGGTGCCTTCTTGGCGGCCGGTTTCTTTTCGGCATCATCCTTCTTGGCCGCTGCCTTTTTTGCCGGAGCCTTTTTAGCGGCCGGTTTCTTCTCGGCGTCATCTTTCTTCGCCGCAGCTTTTTTGGCCGGAGCCTTTTTCGCCGCCGGTTTCTTTTCAGCGTCGTCCTTCTTGGCCGCAGTTTTCTTTGCCGGAGCCTTCTTGGCGGCTGCTTTTTTGGCCGGAGCTTTCTCCTCCGTGACGACCTGCTTTACTTCGAGATCTTCAACCGGTTTTTCTTCAACTTTAACTTCCTGCACCGGTGCTTCTTCGACCTTCTTTTTGCGGGTCGTGGTCTTCGGCTTCTCTTCAGTCGGAGCGGCAGCCCTGACCGCCGGCCTCGACTTCTCGACCTTGATCTTGCGACCGGAAGCGGTTAATTCTTCACGCCGCCGCACCTTCAACCTCTTGTTGCGGCGCTGACGGCGGCGTTTAAATTCTTTTCTGCGTTCACTGAGTCCCATAGATAAACCCTCCAAAACTGTAATGGATTATCATTCTAGCCGAAGATGCCAACATCACCAAATACTTTTCCCGAAAAACTCCGTTTCTGGACAATATTTGCCGCTTTCATGTATATTTATGCGATACAATAGTGTTCAGACACAAATATCCGGAGAAAACAGCATGCGAAAATATTAGACAGCCCTGATGTTCTTTTATATCGGCATAACCCTTATCCTCACGTCCTGTGGTGGTGGAGGTAGCGGTGGTGGCGGCACATCGCCGGCGCCGCCGATCAACATGGGCACAGCGATTAACAAGTTTTACGATGGCGACCTGACCAGTTTCTCCTCTGTTTCCTATACATTCGATGTTGCACCCAATACCGAGGGGACCTATATCTCTGTTGAACTTTACGGCATCCGTCTGAACCAGTCAGCCTGGAATATTGCAGGTGGGACTTTCAACGCACCGGCAGTCGAACTCTCCCGGGTAACCTTTCCGGACCAAGGGCTGCTGAAACACCAGCTTAATGATACCATCGCAAATTTCTGGTTTTTCGGTTATCGCGATACCGAGATTCCTCTGTACTATTTGCCGGCAAGCGCAGTACCAATCACCTACCAGGTGACTGTCAGACGACAGAGTGCCGCAGCGAAAGGCGCCCCGTTCAAATTGAGGGTTAATACCGTTGATATGGAAACTCAGTTTGGGCCAATCCAGAATGAAGTTGAACTCGATTCGGGCAACCAGAATGACAACCTGCTTCAACTTACGAATGAGGATGAAATCCTTCGAGATAATCCGGGCCCAGAATTCGATGAAATCATCTCAGGGCTGTTTAAAAATAACGACCCCGATTTTTACTACATTGATATTACCGCGACTGCCGGCAATCCGGTCCTTTCTTGCTTTGAAATCTTTGCACAACGCAACGGCATGATGGACGAACAAATTTCCCCGGACTATCCCGACCCGGAGCTCCATCTTTACGGGCCCGATACTTCTTCATACCCTGCAGTCAATCTTGTTGACGACTATCTCTACACCGACCCGAAAATCTGCCGGAAAGTAACTGCGGACAACCGGTATGCGGTCGAGGTAACCGAAACACCGTCTAATCCGGAAACCGACACAAAATACCTGCTTGCATACACCGAGGAAAGGTTTACATCGATCGTTCCCGAAGTAGCCAGCAGCTTGGCATCACCGCAAGCAATAAGCTACGGAGACCTGGTCGAAGGAACATTAAGCCCAGCCTCGACCGAGACGCACTGGTATTCCTTTACGGCAGAACCGGGCGACATGATTCTGATCCGCCAATTCGACAAATTACTGGCTGAGGATTCAGACGATTTAATCAAGATACAACTGCACGCCCCTGACTCGATCAATACGACGGAAGACCCGATTCCGTTCGATGGCCCTTTTAATGATCGTAGCGTCTCCGCAGCAAATCTCGACATGTCGACCCGCAGCATTCTTTTCCAGAGTTCGACCGCAGCCGATTACCGGATCAAGGTCCAAGAGGACAGCGATCAATTGACTCCTCCAGCATCGATTGATTACTCCTTCCATATCCAGAAGCTGAAAGCGTCGGACCTTGAGACCGAACCGAACGATACACTCCCGGCCAACACGCCGAGCACATTCCTCGTGGACGCAGCCAACGATGTCGCAACAGCTTCCGGTGAAATCAGCTCGGCTCTCGATGTTGATATCTTCGAACTGGATGCGACCGATCTGAGCGACATGAACATCACGGCCGGTGACATGGTCATCGTCCATATCTATGCGACCGATGACTTTGACCTAAAGGCGAATGACAACGCCGGTTGGGGATCACAGCTCGAACCAAAAATGACCGTCCTGGATGACGCTTCGGCCGCCCTCACTTCAGCGTCGTATGTCACCGACACCACGAGCGAAGCGACCGCTGAGGGGATGCGCGACCCCTTGCCGACCTTCTCGGTTGCCTTCGAAGCAACCGCCTCGACGTTTTACCGGGTTCTAGTTGAAGTCAGCGGAACATGGTTGCCACCTGGAACGTTCTTAAGTGGGACACCAAAAGCCAACTCATATCTGGTTGAAGTCGTCAACCTAGGCCAATAGACAAAAAAGGCGGAGCCACTAACGGCTCCGCCTTTAAACTTCATCCTGCATTAATCTCCCTAGTTGGCCAGCAAATCATACGATTGCGAAGCCTTGCCATCCGGGTTGATCACCTTGAGTGTCATGTCGCGCTGCTGACCACTCAGGGGGAACCTGAAATAAATCAGGGTATTGCAATCCTCGTAAAAGAGGTAGTCCTCATTCTCCTGGTCGACCAGGCTGTTCGGACTGGTGCGCCGCCCCTTGCCCCACACCACCTTCTGCCGTGGCGGGACACCGATCAGTCCCGGTGGCGCTTCTGTTACCAGGAGGGTCGACTGCTGAAAGAAATTACCGCCCTTGATTACCAGCTCATAATGATTGGTGTAGGAATCGCCGACGCTCACTTCGTTGATAACCGGCACATTGTTGACATAGAGTGAAAACGGCACCGATTTACTGCCGGCCGGATTGACCACCTGAATTCCATGGGTTCCGACGCGCAGGGGCGAGGCATCAAAAGTGATCTGCTCTTGACTGATGACGCTCGATTCGACCAGGGAACCATCGACAAGCAGGCGGCTCACCTGCAGGAAATTCCGGCCGAGAACACTGATCTCTTTTTCGATATCTTCTGCACATTCAGCGATAATTGAAGGGCTGAGTGAATCGATCATCGGCACCGGCTCGGCAATCGTTAACCGGAAGCTGCTCGTGCGGATGTTGCCTTCATCGAGGAATAGCAGCGAATATTCACCCGCCGGGATGTTCGGAACCTGGTAGAAGATAACGCCGGCGTCATCTTGCAGGGGGACCAGAGTCTGATTGCCGATAATCAGCCGCGGCGGCTGCTGCGCATCGCGGAAGGTGACGAATAAATTATCGCCGGGAGAAATACGGTTCGGACTGACTGAGTTGATTTCGATTGCCAGCGCCAGGTTGGCGCTCAGCAACATGAAGGTCATGGTGAGTAATAAAAGATAATTTCGCGGCATGGCAGCTCTCTTTCTGTTCGGTTGTTGATATCATTCTATCAGAGTGACAACCGTGTTCAATCTAGCGCCCTTCAGCCGGCTCAGGACAGGCAAGATGGATGGGGACACTGCTAGTTGGGGACACTACCCGCATTTCGATGGATGGGGACACTACCCGCATTTCAGGGAAGTGTCCCCTGACCAGAAGACATGAAAACCGCGCGGTCGCGGCCGCGCACTCCGCCATACTCTTTTATTGAGCCATAAAAGAGTATGCAGAAAACGGCTCCCTTGCCGGGGGCTTTTTGTGCGGCCTGAATTGTTTCTGTTCAACGGTGCTGTCAGGGAGTTTGCCTTGAGGCAAACGCAGTTCGTCGTTGTGGCGGTTGCGGTCGGGCTACGGTTCGGTAATCGCGCTGACAGGGGCGACCTCAAGAGCAACGGGGGTGAATCAAAATCATCAATCGGCTCCCAAACGGAGTGAAAAGTTGGTGGGGACACTACCCGAAGTCCAGCGAAGTGTCCCCGTGAATTCGGATAAGTACGATGAATCACAAAAAAGGGAGCATCAATCGATGCTCCCCGAATCGCTTCAATCTTTGGCTCAACTTACAACATTGATTGGCTCGCCATCGATAAACGCCTTGATATTTTCCACGGCAATCGCCAGCAGACGCATCCGCGCTTCGCGGGTTGCCCAGGCGATATGCGGCGTGACAAAACAGTTGGTGGCGCCGATCAAAGGATGATGGGTGCGCGGCGGCTCCTCGGAGAGCACATCGATCCCGGCGCCGGCGATCTGCTTGGCATCGAGCGCGTCGGAGAGCGCCCACTCGTCGACCAGTTGGCCTCGACCGGTGTTGATCAGAATCGCCGATTTTTTCATCAGGGTGATCCGTTCCTCGTTGACCAGGTTCTCGGTCTCCGGGGTCAGGGGGCAATGCAGGCTGATCACATCCGACTGCCCGAAAAGGTTGTCGAGATCAATAAATCGAACGGTCGTATCCCGCTGGTACTTCTCGGGATTTGCGGTATAGACGAGAATATTCATCCCGAAGGACCGCGCGACCTGGGCAACGCGGCGGCCGATGGTGCCGTAGCCGACAATCCCCATCGTCTTCCCTTCAAGCTCGAGCAGCGGCATCGCGGTGAACGAGAAGTCGGGACACTCTTCCCAGCGCCCTTTGCGCACCAGTTTATCGTGCAGGGCGACCTTCTGGGTCAGCTCGAGCAGCAGGGCGAACACCATCTGCACGACCGATGAGGTACTGTAGGCCGGCACGTTGGTGACAACGATACCCTTGGCCCGGGCCGCCTCGAGATCGACGACATTGTAGCCGGTCGCCAACACCCCGATATATTTCAGATTCGGTAATGCGTTGATAATCTCGGCATCGAGAACGGTCTTGTTGGTCAGGACGATAACATCGGCGGTGCCGATCCGCTGCAGGACATCTTCCTGATCGGTCCGATCATGGATTTCGCATTCGCCAAGCCTCATCAGTGGATCCATGTCGAGATCACCCGGATTCATGGTGTAGCCATCGAGCACGACTATTCGCATTTTTTATCCCTTGAAAATTATCCTGTTGAAATTTCGCTTCAAATAACTGATCACAAGAACTATAGCGAACCCTGGACCAGAGTCCACTTGCAACTCAATATTCACTTCTGAAAAAACAAGCCCCCGACGCGTGTCGGGGGCTTATCCTGATCTTTATTCATCGATCAGCGCCGCGTGGGCAGCAGCCAGTCGGGCGATCGGCACCCGGTACGGTGAGCATGAAACATAATCAAGGCCGGCCTTGTGGCAGAAGATGACACTCGATGGTTCACCACCATGTTCACCACAGATGCCGAGCTTGATGTCGGGGCGGGTTTCGCGTCCCCGTTCACAACCGATCTTGACCAGTTCACCGACGCCATCCTGATCGATGGCAACAAACGGATCGTTCGGATAGATCTCCTTGTCGACATAAAACGGCAGGAACTTGCCGGCGTCGTCACGCGACAGACCGTAGGTTGTCTGGGTCAGGTCATTGGTACCGAACGAGAAGAAGTCGGCTTCTTCGGCGATAGCATTGGCGGTCAGGGCGGCGCGCGGCAGCTCGATCATGGTGCCGATCAGATACTCGACTTCGACCCCGTACTCGGCAATGACCGCATCGGCGATGCGGATGGCGTTGGCCCGCAGGATCCCCAGCTCCCGGACCTCGCTGACCAGCGGAATCATGATTTCCGGTACGATATCGTAGCCGTCATCCTTGATCAGCTGGCAGGCCGCTTCCATGATGGCGCGGACCTGCATGTTGTAAATCTCGGGAAAGGTGACGGCGAGGCGGCAGCCGCGATGACCGAGCATTGGATTGAACTCGTGCAGCGATTCAACCTTGGCTTTCAGGGTCGAAGCTTCAACGCCAACATCCTTGGCCAGCGCCTCGATTTCATCATCGCTGTGCGGCAAAAACTCGTGCAGCGGCGGATCAAGCAAACGGATGGTGACCGGCAACCCCTTCATCACCTGGAACAGACCATGGAAATCGCTGCGCTGCATCGGCAGAATCTTGTCGAGGGCCCGCTTGCGACCATCGACATCGGCGGCGAGAATCATCTCGCGGACGGCCATAATCCGATCGCCCTCGAAGAACATGTGTTCGGTCCGGCAGAGGCCGATCCCTTCCGCTCCGAAATCACGGGCCACCTGGGAATCGGTCGGCGTATCGGCATTGGTCCGGACTTTCATCCTGCGGTATTCGTCGACCCAGGTCATCAGGGTTTCAAAGTCACCGGTCAGCTCCGGCTTGACCGTCGGCACTTCGCCCTTGATAACTTCACCGGTGGCACCATCCAGGGTGATGACATCGCCCTTCTTGAACACCTCGCCGGACGGCGTGATGAACTGCTGATCGGTATAGCTGACCTTGATGTCACCGCAGCCGGCGACACAGCACTTGCCCATGCCGCGGGCGACCACCGCCGCATGCGAGGTCATGCCGCCACGGGCGGTCAGAATCCCCTGGGCCGCGTGCATGCCGTGAATATCTTCCGGCGAGGTCTCGATCCGGGTCAGGATCACCTTGTGCCCGATCTTCGCCGCTTCTTCGGCCTCGTCGGCCGAAAAGACAATCTCGCCGCTGACCGCACCGGGGGAAGCCGGCAGGCCCTTGGCGACAACATTTTTCTCGGCGTTCGGATCGAGCGACGGATGCAGCAGTTGATCGAGCTGGTTCGGCTCGACCCGCATCACCGCTTCTTTTTTGGTAATTAACCCTTCCTCGACCATATCGACAGCAACTTTGATCGCCGCCTTGGCGGTGCGCTTGCCGTTGCGGGTCTGCAGCATGTAGAGTTTGTTCTTCTCGATGGTGAACTCGATATCCTGCATATCACGGTAGTGCTTCTCAAGGGTTTCCTGAACCTTCATCAACTGGCCGAAACATTCCGGCAGCAGCTCCTCCATCGAGCCGGCACCCTGCTCCTGCAGCACCGGCTGCGGCGTCCGGATGCCGGCGACGACATCCTCGCCCTGGGCGTTGATCAAAAACTCGCCGTAGAACTTCTTTTCACCGGTCGACGGGTTCCGGGTAAAGGCGACGCCGGTAGCGCAGTCGTCACCCATGTTGCCGAAGACCATCGATTGCACGTTGACCGCGGTCCCCCACTCGGCCGGGATATTATTGAGCTTGCGGTAGGTGATGGCGCGGGTGTTCATCCAGGAATCGAAAACGGCGCTGACGGCTCCCCAGAGCTGTTCCTTCGGATCGGTCGGGAAATCCTTGCCGATTTCTTCCTTGACCTTGATCTTGAACTGGAAGACCAGGTCCTTGAGATCTTCGGCGGAGAGAGCCGTATCCTCTTCGACGCCCTTCTCATGCTTCATCTTCTCGAGAAGATCCTCGAGGATTTCTCCATTCATCCCCATGACGACGTTGGTATACATCTGGATAAACCGGCGGTAGGAATCGTAGGCGAAGCGCTCGTCGCCGCTCTGGGCGATGACCCCCTTGACGGTCTGATCGTTCAGCCCGAGGTTGAGCACGGTATCCATCATCCCCGGCATCGAGGCCCGCGCCCCGGAGCGGACTGAAACCAGCAGCGGATTGCTGGCGTCGCCGAACTTTTTACCCATCAGCTTTTCAACCCGGCCGAGATTCTCCTCGACCTCGGCCGCGAGCGTCTCCGGGTATTTCTTGTCGTTGTCGTAATAGGTCGTACAGACTTCGGTGGTGATGGTGAAACCAGCCGGAACCGGCAGGCCGATTGATGTCATTTCTGCCAGGTTGGCACCCTTGCCACCGAGCAGATTCTTCATGTCCCCGCGTCCCTCGGAGATTCCGTCCCCGAAGAAATACACAAATTTGGCCATCAAACTCCTCCTCAAAAGTTAATGCCGGAGCCCCCGTGCTCCGTTTAGATTGACAAACCCCGAAACAACAATTAGCAAAAAACTTCTTAGCGGAGAGCCGCTGAGATGGAGAGAAAACCTTTAAAAGCTTAAAAAAATCCGGTTTTGTTTCTCTCCGACTCTGCCTCTCTCCATCTCTCCGTTAGAAGATCTTTCCTGCTTCAATAAAACAGCCGACTGTGATCAGTCGGCTATTCTGGTAAAGTCTGCGATGTCTTCGAACAGGCGCGCAATTGCGGTCAGCAATGCCAGCCGGTTGTTCTTGATGTTTTCATCATCGGCCATGACCATGACCCCTTCGAAGAAGGCATCGACATAGTCGCGGAGCGGCACGATGGTCTGTAAAGCACTGACATAGTCGCCTTGATGGCGAAACTTTTCGATCTTGTCGCCGACCTGGAGGAAGGCGGAGTAGAGGGCATCTTCGTACGGTCCCTCGAACAGCTGCTTGTCGACCGGCTGGTTGACACCGCCTTTGATAATATTGGCAACCCGCTTGAACGTCGCCGCCAGGTATTCGAATTCGCCCTGTTCTTTCAGCTTCGCCAGCGCCCTGATCCGCTCCGTCGCATCGTTCGGGTCATCGAACGAGGCCGAAAGCACGGCATCGACCAGATCGGCCGGATAGTCCTGCGAGGTCAGCATGTTGACAAAACGGAGGCGGATGAACTCGATCACCTCGGCCCGGACCTCTTCGACCGGCCGGGTCAGCTTATCCTTGAGCTGGGCCAGGGCATCGTCAACCAGACCCGGAATCGAAATATTGAACTTGCGATCGAGGATGATGTTCAAAATACCGATTGCACTGCGCCGCAGGGCAAAGGGATCGGCCGAGCCGGTCGGAATCAGGCCGACGCCGAAACAGCCGCAGATCGAATCGATCTTGTCGGCGATCGAGACAAAGGCCCCGATATTATCGGACGGCAGTTCGCCACCCGCTTCGATCGGCAGATAGTGTTCATGAATTGCCACGGCGACGCGGGGATCTTCGCCATCGATCTTGGCGTACTCACGCCCCATGATCCCCTGCAGCTCCGGAAACTCGTAGACCATGCCGGTCTCAAGATCACACTTGCTGAGCAGGGCCGCCCGCTCGGTTTCGGCCTTGACCGACGGATCGAGCTGCTTCGCCAGGCCGACCGCGAGCTCTTTAAAGCGCATCACCTTCTCGTAGCTGGTGCCGAGCTTCTTCTGGTAGACCACCGACTTGAGGGCCTCGAGGCGGCTTTCGAGACTGACCTTCTGGTCTTCCGTCCAGAAGAACATGGCATCGGCCAGGCGGGCCCGGATGACCCGCTCATTCCCCTTGACGACAACCGCCGGATCGTCGACGCGCGTATTGGAAACAGTGATGAAGTGCGGCATCAGGTTGCCGTTCTTGTCGACAACCGTAAAGTAGCGCTGATGCTCGCGCATGCTGGTGATCAGCAATTCGCGCGGCAGTTGCAGATATTCTTCTTCGAAGGTGCCGACCAGCGGGGTCGGGTCCTCGACCAGGTAAGTGACCTCTTCGAGCAACCCTTCATCTTCATTCAGGCTGCCGCCAACCGATGTCGCTGCTTCGGCAATCCCTTTGCCGATTGCGCTTTTGCGTTTTTCCGGATCGGCGGTAACATAGTGGCGGTCACACTGGTCTTCGTAATTTTCGGCGTTCTGGATGATCATCGTTTCCGGCGCCATGAAGCGGTGCCCGCGCGAGAGGTTGCCGCTTTCGAGATTGCCGAAGGTAAACGGAACCACCTCGCCATTGAACAGCGCAACAATCCAGTGCATCGGCCGGGCGAAGCGGACATCGAGATCCTTCCAGCGCATCGACTTCTTGAATGAAATATTGCCGATCAGGCGCGGCAGAATCTCGGGGAGGAGTTCCCTGGTCGGCTTCCCCTTCTCCTCCTTCTCGACCGATACGTATTCCCCTTTATCGGTCTCGACGATTTTCAGGTCGGAGACGTCGACGCCCTGGCCGCGGGCAAAGCCTTCACCGGCCCTGGTCGGATTGCCATCGGCATCAAAAGCAACTTTCTTTGCCGGACCCATCGCCTTGATCCGGACATCCGGCTGCTGTTCCGACAGATCGGCTACGGCAATCGCCAGGCGTCGCGGCGTCGCAAAGGTTTTGATCTCACCTAACTCGATTCTGGCATTTGCCAGCTCCTTGCGGATCAGCCCTTCCATATCCTTCAGGGCCTTCGGGATGAACCCGGCCGGAATCTCTTCGGTTCCTATTTCAAGGAATAATTCCTTTGTCATTTCAGTTACTCCAATTACGTTAACGCCCGTTCGCACTGCTCACTCAAGACGCAAAGTCGGCAAAGTAGAGTCAGGAAACTGCCGAGGCAGTTTTAACCACTTTTTCTCGTCCGGGTTTGTTAAATAATAAATTAATTCTCTTCTCTGCGCCCTTGCGTCTTTGCGTTCAATGCAGCCTTGTCTCAGATTACTTCTTCAACAACGGAAAACCCATCTTCTCCCGTTGGGCGACATACCCCTCGGCGCAGAGGCGGGCGAGATTGCGCACACGCCCGATATAGTTGGCCCGCTCGGTCACCGAAATGGCGCCGCGGGCATCCAGCAGGTTGAACGAATGCGAGCATTTCAGAACAAAGTCGTAGGCCGGAAAGACCAGCTCCTTTTCGGCCAGCCGCTTGCACTCCTCTTCGTACATGTCGAAGAGGTTGGTCAGCATGTCGGTGTCGGCTTCCTCGAAGTTGTAGTGCGAGAATTCAACTTCGGTCTGGTGATGGATGTCGCCGTACTTGATCCCGTCGACCCACTCCAGATCGTAGACATTATCGACCCCCTGGATGTACATGGCGATCCGCTCAATGCCATAGGTCAGCTCGCCGGAGACCGGCTTGAGATCGATGCCGCCGCACTGCTGGAAATAGGTAAACTGGGTGATCTCCATACCGTCGAGCCAGACCTCCCAGCCGAGACCCCAGGCGCCGAGAGTCGGCGATTCCCAGTCGTCTTCGACGAAACGGATGTCGTGCTTGCTCGAATCGATACCGAAGCTCTTCAGCGAGTCGAGATAGAGCTCCTGGATATCGAGCGGCGACGGCTTGAGAATAACCTGGAACTGATAGTAGTGCTGCAGGCGATTCGGGTTCTCGCCATAGCGACCATCGGTCGGCCGGCGCGACGGTTCAACGTAAGCGACTTTCCACGGCTCCGGGCCGAGTGAACGCAAAAACGTCGCCGGATGGAAAGTCCCGGCCCCTTTTTCCATATCGTAAGGCTGCTGGATAACGCATCCTTTTTTCGCCCAGTAGTTCTGTAGTGCGAGAATTAAATCCTGAAATGTCACGGTGCCTCCGGATGGGACCCGGCAGGTGCGCCGGCCCCTATTTACAAATGTATACTGTATACAATCATCGGTCTGTTTTTAAAGAGTGAATTCTAGCGCCTTCACGCGCAAACTGTCAAGGCAGATTCTCGGGATCTCAGGGCGTCTCAGCCGGTTTCTGGCGATCAGACTCGGCCAGCAGTTGATCAAGAAAAGGAAGTGATCGCAACGGCCTGTTCAAATGGACTTTTATGGCGCTCGAAATCGCCGCGCCGCCCTCGCGCAGAGTCAGGGGGCTGAGATGGATATCGGCAAAATTATCTTCCGGACTGTGCAGGATTTTCGCCAGCGACCCGAGGGTCATCCGGGCCAGTCGGATCCGGTCATACGAAGTAGCACAGCCGGCGCAGAGCGAACCGCCACGACCGGCATTGAATGCCACTTTTTCCGCTGGCAGGTCATTGTCGCATTCCGAGCAGTGCAGCAGGTGGGGAACGTAGCCGACCTGGTTCAGCAGTCGCAATTCGAAGAGCAGCCGCGCTTCCGGCGTGGTGCCGTTAGCGGCGAGATGGTCGAGGAACGATTTCAGCAGCGCGAACGTTTCCGGATGGCCGGGGTCATCGCCGATCAGCTCTTCGACCAGCTCGCAGCCGTAACCGGCCAGCGCCACCGCTTCAAGATCGTTACGCAGGCCGGTGCGGAGATCGACCAGTTCAACCTCGCGCAAAGAGAGCAGCTCGCCCGATTTCGGTTGAGTCCAGTGAATCCGCACCTGGGCGAACAGCTCCAGCCCCGGCCCGAACCGTTTCCGGCTTTTTTTCGCACCACGGGCAAAGCCTTTGCGCAGCCCGAGATCGGGCGTAAAAAAGGTAACGATCCGGTCCGATTCGCCATAATCGAGATGGCGCAGGATGATCGCGTCTGAGAGGTGTTGCTGCATAGGGAAAAGGATACAGCAGTCGGTCTCCTGAAAACAGGAAAATGATTATGTTTGTTGCAGGGGCTTATTAAAGGTTCTTCGCAGACAGGAGTGAATACAACACCAGACTCCCCCTTCAGCTGGCTCAGGACACGCAAGATGGATGGGGACACTTCCCGAATTACAGGGAAGTGTCCCGGAGTACAAAGTGTCCCCCGAATTACCGGGGGGACAGCAAAGAGTCCCCTGAAGACAGGAAGAACCGCGCGGTCGCGGCCGCCACTCCGCCATACTCTTTTATTGAGCCATAAAAGAGTATGCAGAAAACGGCTCCCTTGCCGGGGGCTTTCTGTGCAACTGGGTTTGTTTCTGTTCAACTTTACTGCCAGGGAGTTTGCCTTGAGGCAAACACAGCTCGTCGCTGTGGCGGTTGCGGTCGGGCTGCGGTTCAGTGATCGTGCTGACAGGTGCGACCTCAAGAGCTCCACGGGTGAGTCAAGAGCTTTGTTTTTAAAGTATTGAGACTTTTCCTGTTTTTCTCTGACAGCTGACAGCTTAAAACTTACNAATCCGGCGTTCAGGTAACGCCAGTGACTGACGGATTGAAATCTGCGCAGTGAGGGAACCCGCATCATTAGGGCGGACTTGCTGGCGTGTCATTCTTTTGCTTACTTTTCTTGGACAAGCCCTTCGGCTGGCTCAGGACAGGCAAGAAAAGTAAGGAGCACGCCGGGCGATACCGGCGACCTTTGGGTTGGACGGGGATACTACCCGAAGTCCAGGGAAGTGTCCCCCCTGAAGGCAGAAAACAGAATACTTAAGGCAGGAGAACCGCGCGGTCGCGGCCGCGCACTCCGCCATACTCTTTTATTGAGCCATAAAAGAGTACGCAGAAAACGGCTCCCTTGCCGGGGGCTTTCTATGCAACTGGGTTTGTTTCTGTTCAACTTTGCTGCCAGGGAGTTTGCCTTGAGGCAAACGCAGTTCTCGTTGTGGCGGTTGCTGTTGGGCTGCGGTTTAGTGAACGCGGTGCCAAAGGGCGGCCTCAAGAGCTCCACGGGTGAGTCAAGAGCTTTGTTTTTAAAGTATTGAGACTTTTCCTGTTTTTCTCTGACAGCTGACAGCTTAAAACTTACAGCTGCCTTATATGTAAGCCCGCCGGGCGATACCGCCGAAAGTCAATCTCTAAACCGCTTCCGGTGGCCCCGACATCAGCTCGACCTGAACATCCATGCTTGACAGGATACCGGTCCCGAACTGGTGGAAGACCGAGACATCGGCCGCATCGCGGCCAAAAGCAATAGTGATCCGGCGCCCGACCGCCTGCCTCTGGGTCGGGTCGAAGGTGTACCACTGGCCGCCGACAAAGACCTCGTACCAGGCATGCATATCCATCGGCTCAAGCCCGTACAGGTAGCCGACCACCAACCGCGCCGGCATACTGATACTACGGCACAATGCGATGCCAAGGTGAGCCAGGTCGCGACAGACGCCTTCACCTCTGGCCGAGACTTCCGTTGCCGAAATCGGAACATTGCTCGAACCCGGAACGTAACGGACCTGGTTCATGATCCATTCTTCGATGCGGGCGACCTGGTCATAGCCGGGACGGGCCCCGCCGACAATCTCCAACGCCTGGTTGGCCATGCGGTCCGATTCACAGTAGCGGCTTGGCAGCAGGTAGGGAAGAACCGATTCGGGCAGGTGCTGAATCTCGACGAAATCAGCGCCGGTCGATGTGTCCAGGTAGTCATTGACCAGCACCTCGACCGTGGTGTTGATCGAAAAATCGCCGGACGGGGTCATCAGCCGCTGACAAAGGTTGCCGAACAGATCGGTATATTCGAGTACCGGCACCGACGGGTTCATGATGTATGACTCGCGACCGATCCACTGCCGTTCGCTGCTGCGCGGACGCAGCATCAGAATGAGCGGCGTCGAAGGTTGAATCTCGAAGTTGAGGGTACAGCTCGCTTTGATCCAGGACATTTGATTTACTCCATTGTCCTGCTTGCGTTGGCGTCCTCTTCAAGCTGCGGGCTGAAGAAAACACCCTGAATGGCTGCACCGACCTCATTGATCCGGGTCTGGGTCGCGTCGAGGTATTCATGCAGGCCGAACTCGAAAATGTCGTCAAGTGAGGCGAAGTTAAACTCCGAGAGCAATCGTCCCAGGGTCTGCTCGGCCTTGTTAGAAAAGGTTCCGCGGGCGCTGCCGGTGATATTATTCATCGAGATCATCGCCGTGATAATGCAGTAATGAGCCGCCCGTGGAAACTTGGGATCGAGAACAAGAAATTCGACAATTTTTTTCGGATCGATGCGACCGTACTTCTTGCGATACATTTCGAAAGCGCTGGCCGAGCGCAACAGCGCCCCCCAGAGAATATTGTCGTAGGAACTTCCAACGTAATCAACGGAGGGGAGCAGAATGAAGTATTTGACATCGAGCAGTCGCGAGGTTTTGTCGGCGCGCTCGAGCATCCGGCCCATCCTGCCGAAATGCCAGCCTTCTCCATGATTCATGGTCGAATCGGTAATCCCGATAAAGGCGTGGCTGGCGTTCATGATGTCGTTAAAAAACTGATGCGGCAGATCCATCGATACGTCACCGGCCGCATTATTGATCATCAGGTAGAACGTATTGATCTGTTCCCACATCTCCGAGCTGATATACTCCCGCACCGAGCGGGCGTTTTCCCGGGCGGCGCGGACGCAGGAATAGATCGAGTTCGGGTTTTTCCGGTCAAAAACCAAAAACTCGATTGAATTTTCCCGGTTGGCAACGCCATAAAGCTCCTTGAAGAGTTCATGGTCGCCGGTCGTATTGATCAGCGGCTGCCATTGATCAACGACGGTTTCGGGGATATCGAGGGCCATGTGAAAGTTTGCATCGATAAAACGTGCAACATTTTCAGCCCGTTCGACGTAACGGTTTAACCAGTATATTGAATTCGCAACACGACTGAGCATGAATTATCCCTCCTGAATTTGACTGCTTGTTTTCGTGTCAGGCTGCCCTGGCGCCTCGAGCACCCAGGTATCCTTACTCCCTCCGCCCTGCGAGGAGTTGACAACCAGGGAACCTTTTTTCAAGGCAACCCGGGTCAGCCCGCCGGGCAGAACATAATTACTCTCCTTGCCGAAGAGAATGTAGGGACGAAGGTCGACATGACGTCCTTCAAAATGATCATCAACCAGGACCGGGACCCGGGACAGGGCCAGGGTCGGCTGGGCAATATAAGTCCGCGGCTTGGCCTTGATCCGTTCGGCAAAATCTTCCTGCTCGGCTTTGGTCGAATGCGGCCCGATCAACATCCCGTAGCCGCCCGATTCATTAACCGCCTTGACTACCAGCTTGTCGAGATTTTCGAGGACATACTTGCGATCATCATCGCGCCAGCAGGCATAAGTCGGAACATTATTAACGATCGGATCTTCGTCAAGATAATAACGGATAATTTCCGGGACGTAGGCGTAGACCGCCTTATCGTCGGCGACCCCGGTGCCGGGCGCGTTGGCCAGGGAGACCCCGCCGTTGCGGTAAACCTCCATCAACCCCGGAACTCCGAGCATGGAATCCTCGCGGAAAGCCTTCGGGTCCATGAAGTCATCGTCGACGCGCCGGTAAATAACGTCGACCCGCTCCAGCCCCTTGGTCGTCCGCATCATCACTTCACCGCCGTGCACCACGAGGTCACGTCCTTCGACCAGCGGGACCCCCATCTGCTGAGCCAGGAAACTGTGCTCGAAATAGGCCGAGTTGAAAGTGCCCGGTGTCCAGACAACCACCGTCGGCGCCCGCACCGCAGCCGGCGCAACCTCCTGCAGCATCTCGAGCAGACGGCTCGGGTATTCGGAAACCGGCTGCACCCGGCAGGCATCGAACACCATGGGAAAGGTCCGCTTCATCAGCGCCCGGTTCTCAAGGACATAGGAAACCCCCGACGGACAGCGCAGGTTATCCTCGAGCACGAAATACTCGCCGGATCCGTCACGAACCAGATCGGTACCGGTGATGTGACACCAGATCCCGGCCGGCGGTTTGAGACCGATACACGGCTTGCGGTAGCCATCGGCCGACAGCACCAGGTCGGCCGGAATAATGCCGTCCTTCATAATCCGCTGTTCGTTATAGATGTCATCGATAAAAAGATTGAGGGCTCGGATCCGCTGAGTCAGACCCTTCTCGAGTTTTTCCCATTCGTTGGCCTGTACGATCCGCGGCACGATATCGAAGGGGAAAATTTTTTCGGTCTGCGCTTCATCACTGTAGACATTGAAGGTGATGCCGAGGTTCAGAAGAGCCCTCTCGGCCGCCGCCTGCCGTCGCTGCAACTCCTTTTCAGGCAAAGCATTGATGCGATCGATGAGTACGTCGGCGCCGGGTCGCGGCTGCCCTTTTTCATCAAAAACCTCATCATAAAAACCTTCCAGTTCATAACCGTCAAACCTCATCGGAAACTCCTTTCTGAAAACATTCCATTTCCTCAACCTGCTGAAACAGGCTCATCTGCAATAATTGACAACACGTCTCCGGTCGGTTCAAGTCGAAAGTCTGGCGACATCGACCGAAACCGCCACCTTGTGCTTACCGCCACCGAGGGCAACGCCCCGGAGTGGCGAGACATCTGAAAAGTCTCGACCCCAGGCGACTGTTACATGCTGCCCGGACGGAATCTGGTTATTGGTCGGATCGAAATCGATCCAGCCGGCGGTGCCGGCAAAAACCGAAAACCAGGCATGCGAGGCGTCGGCTCCGACCATTTTTTCCTTGCCCGGCGGCGGCACGGTTTCAATATAGCCACTGACATAACGGGCGGCCAAACCCATGGCCCGCAGGCAGCCGATCCCGAGATGAGCAAAGTCCTGACAGACGCCGTGCCGGTTCTTGAGAACATCTATCAGGGGTGTCGAAATCGTAGTGACGCCGGGATCGTATTTAAAATCCTCATAGATGCGCCGCATCAGGTCGGTGACGGCCTCAAGCAAAGGTCGCTCCGGGGTAAAAGAAGGCCGGGCATATTCGGTCAATTGTTGCGACCCGTGCACCAGTTTGGACCTGAATCGGCAGGGTAGCGCCGCCAGAACGTCCTGTTTCTTTTCGGACGACAATTGATCGCGGACACTCTCCCAGGAAGAACCGTTGTCGGCAGCGGAATAACCGGTCTCCGAAGAGATCGCAAGATCACTGACAGCGGTCACCTTCAGTTTGCCATGCGGCTCCTGAATGGCAAAGTGGCTGATCCGGTTGCCGAAAAAGTCAGTCCGTTCATGCAGGTCCGTCGGCATCGGGTCGATCTGCAATCCGGAAGTCAGACATTTCTGTGTCGCCGTATCGCGCGGCAGCAAAACCGCCCGGTTCCAGCACAGGCTCACCTGCCCGGTGTAATCGTATTCGGTGGTATGGGTGACCCGGAATTTCATGAGGCCTCGCGCTTCTGGGAGATGGCACCCATCTGCTGTGGCGGCACAACCGGACTGAAATAGAGCTGGACCAGGTTCTCCGAAAGGTTGACCAGCCGTTCTTTTTGCCCCGACAGGAACCTCTCAAGCAGCGGATAAATACTCTCCGAGCTCGATAACTGGGTCAGCTGGCGATGGTCAGTGCCCTCAAGCTCGCTGATCGCTTCGCTAATCAACTGCTCATCTTTTTGCGGCCGGAGCGCCGCCTGATCACGCGGCAGGTGGTCTATGTGCATTTGCAGTTGCTTCAGCTGGAAGGCAAGCGCCCGCGGATAATTTTCATCCATTAACAAGAGCTCGAGTACCGTTGATAACTGCATGAAAGAACGATACCGCCGCCGGAAAACGATCAGGCTGTTGCTGGTCGCCAGCACCGCCTCCATCATCTGTGATTCCACCGTCGGATCATAGCATGGAACCAGAGTCGCCCGGAGCAGGGCGATCAGGTTCTGGGCCCGCTCCAGTCTCCGACCGATATTCAAAAGGAGCCAGGCACCCTCGCGCGACATGTTCTCATGGGCCAGTCCGCTGAATGCAGCCAACTGCGTGATTAACTGGTTGATGCTTTGATTGAGCCGACCGCCGCCAATCTGCTGCAATGATAGTTTTGGATGCCAGTTCTGCTGCATGTTGTCGACAACCCGCCAGGCATCAGCCGGCAAGTAGTCCCGGACAGCATAAGTTGATCGCCCCAATCCCTGCAACGAGGCACGCAGGGTTCCGGGCCGTTTGACATCACGTGCCAGGGAGAGCAGTTCGGCCCGCGGATCGGCCAACTTCTTTTCAGCACCTTCGCCGGCAAATCCGGGAAAGGTCGACGTCACCTCGGTCAGGGCCCGTAACAGATGATCGAGGTTTCTGCGGTCATCGGGGTCACGAAATTCATTATACTCTCGCAGCTTATTGAGAATCGAGCGCATCAGCCTCGACGTCGCCTCGGTCCGTTCGGCATAACGTCCGGCCCAGAAAAGGTTTTCGGCGGCGCGGCTCGGAAGAGCTGCCAAAAGCGGCTCAATCGTCTGGTCCGGCAGCGGGTTGCGCCAGAGGTTGACCTGTTTTTCCGGCTCCGGAGTCAGAACCCAGGTATCTTTGACACAGCCACCCATCCTCGGGTTCAGCAGACTGCTTTCATCGGTCTCGACCCGGCTTATGCCGCCGGGCATGGCCACATACGAATCTTCATGTGCAGTCAGAAAAGTATTGATCATGCATGATTTCGACTCAATCTTGTCGGAGACATACGCCGGGACCGTCGAAATAGTCGCCAGCTCCTGACCAACAAACAGGTGCGGGTTCTCCTCGATCCGATTGCGCCAGGCTTCAAGCTCCTCGCGCGACGACTCCCCCGGTATCATCCGGGGACACCCGGAAATCGGATGAATCGGTTTAACCATCAATTTGTCGAGATTATTCAGGACAAACTCACGCTCACGGGGTTGACCGCACCACCAGGTTGCAACCGATGGCAGCCGCAGCTCTTCACCGAGAAAATGCCGGCAGAGCCCCGGCAAAAATGCGAGCAGGGCCGGATTTTCAATGATGTCAGTACCGATGGCATTAGCCGTAGAGACGTTGCCCTGACGAACGACATCAAGCAGACCGGGAACACCGAAGAGGGAGTTGCCGCGCAACTCAAGCGGGTCACAAAGATCATCGGCGAGGCGCCGCAGGACGACATCGACCTGGCGCAAGCCGCCGAGAGATTTTAACCAGAGGCAGCCGTCACGAACCACAAGATCACCCCCCTGAACCAGCGGGTACCCGAGGTAGGTTGCGAGATAGCCATGCTCAAAGTAGGCCGCATCTTCCGGTCCCGGCGTCAGAATAACAATAAACGGTTCGGCCTTGTTCTGTGGTGCCATCTGCACCAGGTTCTGGCGCAAGGCCCGGTAATACATCGCCAGCCGGTGCACCTGGAAATCCTTGAACAAGCGCGGGAAGCTCCGGGCCATGACGATCCGGTTTTCCAGGGCGTATCCGGAACCGAGAGCAGGTTGCGAGCGATCCTCGAGAACCCAGAAACGGCCATCCTTGCCCCGGGCCAGATTCGCCGAATAGGCATTCAAATGCCTCTGACCGGGCGGAATAACTCCGGCGCACGGCAGCAGAAACCCATTGTGGCAATAAATCAGTTCCGGTGGCAGCAGCCCCTTTTCAATAACTGTTCGCGGTCCGTAGATATCGGCGAGAATGCGGTTCAGCAATTCGGCCCGCTGAATCAGACCCTGCTCGATCAGTGACCACTCTTCGCTACCGATAACCAGTGGAATGGGATCGAAATGCCAATCCCTGGACGGCTCGAACAGGTCAAAAACATTGTGGGTTGCAATGTTTTCCTGAAGCAGTCGCTGGGCTCCTTTGCGCCACCCCTTTAAACGTTTCGGACCAAGATGTTCCAAAACATCCATCAATTTCTGTTCGTGCGGCGAAAGATCGCTGATCAGTTCCCTGATTTTGAACTGGTCGAGCTCGGTAGCAAAAGCCTGTGAACCACTGTTTTTAGAAAATTCATCACTACTGTTCATATTGCACTTCTCAACAAGTTTTATTCTGGAAATCCAGTGTATAAATCAGTCGACCCGGCCATGCCGCAAATCGAATGTGTACGGGAATTCAGCGTTCGGCTCTTCAAGCGGCGGTGCCATCTGTTCCAATGAAGCTTCGCGCGGCAGAAACTCGCCAAGGCCGGAGAATTCCGGCGGCATCTGAATCGGTCCCTGTGAATGTTCGGTCACGGTAAACAACGACCCGCGCCGCGATTCAGCGGTGACGGCGTTGACCGGGAAATCATCATAGTTGCGTCCGCCCGGGTGCGACACATGGTATGTACAGCCGCCGATCGAACGACCGCTCCAGGTGTCAATGACATCGAAAGTCAGGGGGGTGTGCGGCTTGATCGTCGGATGCAATGCCGATGGCGGCTGCCAGGCTCGATAGCGCACGCCAACCACGAACTCGTCACTGCGTCCGGTGTTGCGCAGCGGCAGACGCCGGCCGTTGCAGGAGATGACATGCCGCCCTTCGGTGAGACCGGTGACGTGCAACTGCAGTCTTTCGACCGACGAGTCGACAAAGCGCGCCGTGCCCTGGCTGGTCACTTCTTCGCCGAGCACGTGCCAGGGTTCGATGGCAAACCGGAGTTCGAGCTCGATCTCATCAATCTTGACCGTCCCGTACCGGGGGAAACGGAATTCGAAAAACGGGTCGAACCATTCGAGTTGAAACGGGTACTCCGCCCGCTGCAGATCGGCAATCACGTCCTTCATATCCTGCCGGACGAAATATGGCAGCAGGAACCGATCATGCAGTTCGGTCCCCCAGCGGACCAGGTCATGCTTGTACGGCTCTTTCCAGAACCAGGCGAGCAGGGTCCGCAGCAACAGGTTCTGGACCAGGCTCATCCGCGCGTGCGGCGGCATCTCGAAGGCCCGTAATTCAACGATACCGAGTCGGCCGCTGGCGCTGTCAGGCGAATAGAGCTTGTCGATACAGAATTCGGCCCGGTGCGTATTGCCAGTGACATCGATCAGCAGGTTGCGGAACAGGCGATCGACCAGCCACGGCGGCGGCACCTCGTTCTCCGGCAGTTGTTGAAAGGCGATTTCCAGCTCGTAGAGAGAATCATCCCGGGCCTCGTCGATGCGCGGTGCCTGGCTGGTCGGGCCGAGGAACATTCCGGAGAAGAGATAGGAGAGCCCCGGGTGATGCTGCCAGTAGGTGACCAGGCTGCGCAGCAGATCAGGCCGTCGCAGCATCGGGCTGTCGGCCGGCGACGGACCACCCAGGGTAATATGATTGCCGCCGCCGGTGCCGGTATGGCGTCCGTCGAGCATGAACTTTTCCGTACCGAGTCGGCATTCGCGCGCTTCCCGGTAGAGCAGGGTCGTGTTGTCGACCAGCTCCGTCCAGCTGCCGGCAGGATGGATGTTGACTTCGATGACGCCGGGATCCGGAGTGACCAGCAGCCGCTCCAGGCGGTTGTCGCGCGGCGGTTCATAGCCCTCGATCACCACCGGCATCTTCAGCTTTTTCGCCGTTCTTTCGACGGCGGCGATGAGGTCGAGGTAATGCTCGAGAAAGCTGAGTGGCGGCATGAAAACATGGAGCCGGCCGTCGCGTGCTTCAACGCAGAGCGCGGTATGGTAGATTTCGATTTCGCCGACCGGGCCATCTTCTGCCGGTGCATCCGCCGACTTTTCATCAGCAGCGTTCCCGGCCGACCGATCATGGTAGTCGTCAAGTTCCGGCTTCTCTTCAAACGGGTCGCGCTCGTAAAACGGCTCACGCTTCTCCGGCGCCACCCAGGGGAGCGAATCGAGCGGCAGGCGCATTCCCATGGCCGAGTCGCCGGGGATCAGGAACATCTGGCCGCGGCGAAACTCCCAGGGGCTGCTGTCCCAGGCATTTTTTTCATCGATCCATTTCACCGGCAGGGCATAACCGACCGGCTGGCCGAGGTCATTCTCCAGCGCCTTGGCCAGGGCACGGCGTTCGGCCGGATCCTTCAGGTCGGCTTTCAGCGGATCGAGGTTTTCCGGCAGGGTTCCTTCCTTCCAGAGCCAGTAGAGAACATCCTCGTATCCCGGAACCAGGTAACTCTTTTTGATCCCGATCTCTTGCGCCAGCTTTCCGGCAAATTTTTGTGCTTCGGCCGGACCGAGCTTGTAGTCCTTGTTGATGTCGGCGAGAAGAGCGGTGTCGTGCCAGACCGCAACGTCGTCCTTGCGCCAGAAACAGCCGTAAGCCCAGCGCGGCAGCGGCTCGCCCGGGTACCATTTCCCCTGGCCGAAGTGCAGCATGCCGCCGGAGCCGAAACCTTCGCGCAAGCGTTGCAGCAGTTGATAAGCGAGCTCCCGTTTATGCGGTCCGTCAGCGGCCGTATTCCACTCGTCACCCTCCATGTCGTCTATCGAAACGAAGGTCGGTTCGCCGCCCATGGTCAGGCGCATATCTTCGGCGACAATCTCCTCGTCGACCTTCTGGCCGAGCGCGTCGATCAACAGCCACTGCTCGTCGCTGTACGGCTTCGTCACCCGTGGATCTTCGTGAATCCGCCGAACCAGATTACTGTGTTCAAATTCAACCTCGCACGGCTCGGTCGAGCCGGTGACCGGGGCGGCGCTCATCGGATGCGGCGTACAGGCCAGCGGAATATGCCCTTCGCCGGCTAATAACCCGGAAGTCGGATCGAGCCCGACCCAGCCGGCCCCGGGGATGTAAACTTCGGTCCAGGCGTGCAGGTCGGTAAAGTCCTCTTCCGGCCCGGACGGGCCATCCAGCGATTTTTCATCGGCGGCGAGCTGAATCAGGTAGCCGCTGACGAAGCGGGAAGCGAGACCGAGGTGCCGGAAAATCTGCACCAGCAGCCAGGCCGAGTCGCGACAGGAACCGATCTCCCTTTTCAGCGTGGTTTCACAACTCTGGACTCCCGGCTCCATGCGCACCGAGTAGTTGACCGTCTGCTGAAGCAGACGGTTGACTTCGACCAGAAAGTCGATCGTGCTCCGTTCAGTTCGATCCAGTTTCTCGAGCCAGGCCTTCAATAGCGGCCCCGCCTCGATCTTTTCAAAATAAGGGGCGAGTTCGGACCGTTCAAGCTTGGCATAGGTAAACGGCACGTTCTCGGCATACTCCTCGATGAAAAAATCGAACGGGTTGTAGCTGGTCATGTCGGCAATGACTTCAACCTCGATCCGTAATTCTTTTGTCTTTTCCGGAAATACAAGCCGGGCCAGGTAGTTGCCGAAGGCATCCTGCTGCCAGTTGATAAAGTGATCTTCAGGAAAAACCTTGAGAGAATAAGCATGAATCGGCGTCCGGCTGTGAGGAGCCGGACGCAATCGAACAACATGCGGATGAACAGTGATCGGTCGATCAAACTTGTAGCGGGTGTTGTGATTACAGGCAACGCGAATCGGCATAAAATTATCCTCATCAAGACTTTTAAATGGCTGACACAAAAATCATGTATTTCTAAAGATTTATACGATTTATTAATATAACACACTAAATGTTAATTATAAAATTAACTGCCGATTCCAGGTTTCACTGATTCAAGCTGCCGAACCGGCACAAACAGAGCCGCAAGGCAACGATCTGTTCTGGTCGGACGCCCTCGCAAGGATAGAGTGCAGTGGGTAGATGTTCCTATGGACGCTTCATGCCGAAACGGAAAATATTGACCCGCCAAAAAAGAGCTGAGGTAATCAATATGTGGGTTTAGGCCATAATGCAAACTGACCATTATTGAAATTCAAATACTTGCGAATCTTTTTTAATTCTAAATTTGTTCTGCGTCAAGCCTGCATCATAGACTCGCCTCTAATATTCAGGGCATATCATAGATTGCCCTCCGACCTTACAATTTCAACACTGCAACAAGGCCAACAATCTGCAATTTAATCAAAAAAAACCCACCCCAAATAGAGGTGGGTTTGGCTCCCCGAGCCGGACGGTAGTGGCCACTGGCAGGAGAATCTTATGATTTAACTCTCAGAATCAACCAGTGGCCATTTTTACCATCCTGCCTTTCAAATACAAATCCAAGCTACACTTCAGGCATCTACTGGCATGTTGAGGATATCAATAACCTCGTGCGCAATAAAAACTCTGTTACGCTTAGAGCCTTCTTCTTTCATTGAAAGCATGCCTATATTCACTAATTTACTCAAGGCTGCACTTACTGAGGGGAATGAAGTATTCAAATCATTCATCGCTCGTTTTGCTGTCAAAACTGGAGAGCTAATTAGGAGTTCAGGAAATTTATGCAATATCGAATCGGACCTTAAACCAAGCCCACCTATTGTCGTCTGCCATTTCCCTAATACTCGCTCTAAAGCTAACCCTGTTTTTATAGACTCTTGTACAGCAGACTCTACCCCCAAAGCAAAGAAACGTACCCAATCAGCCCACCTATCTCTGAGCTGAACACCAAGCAATGTATCGTAATATTCTTGTTGGTTACTTTTTAGATATCCTGCTAAATAAACTGGAGGGTAGCCTTCAGCCACCAACATCAGAGGCAGTAAGATCCTACCCACTCTACCGTTACCGTCCAGGAAGGGGTGAATACTCTCGAATTGAACGTGCGCAATCGCCATTCGAGTGAGGATTGATGGCACAAGCTGCTCATCTTCAGGCGCACGATACTGGAGAATGTTTTCAAGATCATCCATACACTCCTGTAAACGCGCAGGAGGGGGAGGAACAAAGCGAGCGTTATATATATTTCCGCCTCCACCGATCCAATTTTGTGATTCCCTGAATTCTCCTGGCGTTCCATTGTATTCAACGTTCTCCATTAGAGTCGCATGTATTTCTTTTATTAGACCACAATCTATCGCCACGACTCCTAACTCTCGAACCTTTCCAAGACCTTTTTCAAGAGCTACTACGTAGTTTTTTGTTACACGTACATCCTGAGGCATACCTTCATCACTCCCTGTTGCCTCATAAGCTAACAAATCGTCAACCTCTGATTGAGTTCCCTCTATTTGGCTGCTTCGTACTGCTTCTCGGCGATCCCACGTTCTAGTAATGAAATCCGGGTTAGGCAGTCGCCCTGAGACCTCCTCTAGCAAATTTAAAGCTTTATGAGCACGAGCTATTTCGTTCCATCCCTCCTTCCCAAGATCAAGTCGTCTCGGCACTGGGGGCGGGATAAGTGCATATGCTCCAGAGTATATATTTAATGGAACAAGGAGTTTCTGTCGTTCCTGTGAAAGGTCTTTCGCTTGCATGTAGACCCCCCTTTTAACCTTTAATAGTTAGAATCCTAACTTAAACTTAGAGCAAAAGCCTTAAATAATCAAGCCATTTATTAAAGACTAAATGCCTTATCCTTAAATGAATACAGGCCTTATTTAAGGATAAGGCTACATTCTTAAATAGAGTAGTGGTATATTTAAGACTAGGAAACAGATTAGAAGATGATAGTCACGTTTATAGGCAGACGCTAAGTCATGCAAAATCTCTAAATGAACATTTACTGGCCAAAACACAAAGGCCCGAGTCTAACGACTCGGGCCTTTGATACATCATGCAGAATTTCTTGAGCTTGATTTATTCAGTCTACGATATCCCTAAAAATCTACGGTATCGCCAAAACCCACAAGGATTTAATTGAGCATCTGCAGGAAAAAGGTCGCCATACCGAAGTAGATCATTATACCGGTGATATCGTTGGCGGTCTGCACAAATGGCGCGGCGGCAATCGCCGGATCGACGCCGATTTTCTTGAAAAAGGCGGGTGCCATGACGCCCATGGTTGCCGCGACGGTCATGGCGATGACCATCGCCAGGCCAACGACGATTCCGAGATAGGGATTGCCGTGCCAGAACCAGGCGATCGCGCCGACGGTCATCCCGCAGACCCCGCCCATGATCAGGCCGACCCGGATCTCCTTGAACATGACTCGCCTGATCGCCGACATTTCGATCCGGCCGGTAGCAAAGCCACGGACGACAATGGTTGCCGACTGGCCGCCGACGTTGCCGCCCATGCCGGTGATAACCGGGATAAACGTGATCAGGGCAATAACCGACTCCAGGGTTATCCGGAACTTCCACATCAGGTAGCCGGTGACCACCCCGCCGAGCAGGTTGGTCAACAGCCAGGGCAGACGGAGCCGGGCAATCCGGAACGACTTGTAGCCGAGAATCAGCTCTTCGTCGCTGGCGCCGGCCATCTTGTAGATATCCTCGGTCGCCTCGGCACGGATAACATCGATGATGTCGTCGACCGTGATAATACCCTTGAGCTTGTTGGCATCATCGACAACCGGTACGGCCAGGATGTTGTACTTTTCGACAACCTTGGCCACCTCTTCCTGGTCCATATCGATGCGGACGCTGATCACATCGCCGGCCATGATATCCTTGAGCTTGCGCGCCGGTGAAACCGTGAGCAGCTTGCGCAGGGAGAGGATGCCGACCAGCTGATCGTGCGCGTTGGTCACGTAGAGATAGAAGACCATCTCGGCGTCTTCCTGCTCCTGCAGGGCGGCGATCGCTTCCTTGACCGTCAGCTCCTCCTGCAGCGAAAAGAACTCGGTCGCCATGATGCCGCCGGCGGTCTCTTCGTCGTACTGCAGCAGTTGCTCGATTTCATGCGAGTCCTCGTCTTCCATGTGCTTGAGGATTTCACTCGCCAGCTCGTCCGGAAGGTTCTGAATGACGTCGGCCGCATCGTCGTAGGCCATCTCTTCAAGGACTTCGGTAATCTCTTCCTTTTTCAGTTCGGACAGCAGTTCGGCTCCGACCTCGGGATCAAGCTCGGAGACAACGGTTGCCGACGTTTCGGTGTCCTTGATCAGGTTGAACAGAATATGCTGGTCGGGAAGCTCAAGTTCGCGAAACAGGTAGGCGACATCGGCCGGATGGCTCTTGGCAAGCACCTTGGCGATATTGTGGTGTGCGTCTCTTCGGATCAGCCGCTTGACAGTTTCAATGAGTATTTGATGGCGGTGTTCCATTAGTGATTCTCCAAGAGACTGAAAACAGGAAGGAAACGTCCCAACCTAACACCCGACAACGCGGAATGTCAACGCTTCGAAATAAATAAAGGATTGAAATATTTACAAAAGTTTTACCCCGCCGGCGTGGTAAAAGAGGGATAATCTCAGATATTAAAGTTGGCCTCCGCCAATTAGAGGAGATCGATATGGGATTGCTTTCAAGCGAGAACCTGACCAGCCGAACATCCGAATCGAACTACACAACCGGCGAGGAAATCGCTAACGGCATCACGCACGGCATCGGCGCCGGGTTATCTATCGCCGGCCTCGTGCTCCTCGTATACTACGCCGCCGTTTATGGCAACGCCTGGCACATCGTCAGCTGTGCGATCTACGGCACCACCCTGGTGCTGCTTTATACGGTCTCGACCCTCTACCACAGCATTCCGTCGCCCAGAGTGAAATCGGTGATGCAGATTCTCGATCATTCGGCCATCTTCCTGCTGATCGCCGGCACCTACACCCCCTTCACCCTGGTCAGCCTGCGCGGCCCCTGGGGTTGGAGTCTGCTCGGGGTGATCTGGGGAGCGGCACTCCTCGGCATCCTGTTTCAGACTGCGCTGCAGAAAAGCTGGGTCGCCCTGACGGTCGGACTCTATATCCTGATGGGCTGGGCGGTCATTGTCGCCATCCAGCCGCTGCTTTCAGCGGTACCCGCCGAGGCCTTCGTGCTGCTCCTCGCCGGCGGACTCGCCTATACCCTCGGCACCCTCTTCTTCATCTGGAAGCAGCTGAAGTTTCATCACGCGATCTGGCACCTGTTCGTACTCGCCGGCAGTGCCCTGCATTTCTTTGCGGTGTTCTATTACGTGATCCCGGCGTAAGGCTGGAGGCTGGAGGCTGGAGGCTGGTACTTAGCGTAAATCAAAAAATACCAAAATCAACAACTTCCCTTCGGCAAGCCTCCACAGCTGAATCAAACTCATGTCATCCCCGTGAAAACGGGGACCCATTTTAACTCATTTTAAAAAGTACACATGGATTCCCGGTCAAGCCGGGAATGACAGCCGAAACAAAAAAGGTTCTTCGCAGATTAGAGTGAATACAACGTTAGACTCCTCCTTCAGCTGGCTCAGGACAGTCAAGAAAAGTCAGGATCCGGTCGTTCGATACCGGCGGTCTTGATTGGTTTTGTTTATGGCGGCACCTGTTAGATGGGGACACTTCCCGAAGTTCTGGGAAGTGTCCCCGGAGAAATATTTACGTTGGGAGAACCGCGCGGTCGCGGCCGCGCACTCCGCCATACTCTTTTATTGAGCCATAAAAGAGTATGCAGAAAACGGCTCCCTTGCAGGGGCTTTTTTGTCCGGTCTGGGTTACTTTTGTTCAACTTTGCTGCTCAGGAGTTTGCCTTGAGGCAAACGCGTTACGTCGCTGTGGCGGTTGCGGTCGGGCTGCGGTTCAGTGATCGCGCTGGCGGAAGCGACCTCAAGAGCAATGGGGGCAAGTCAAAGGCTTTGCTTTTAAAGTTTTGAGACTTTTCCTGGTTTTCTCTGACAGCTGACAGCTTAAAACTTACAGCTGTCTTATATGTAAAACCGCCAAGCAAGTGGATTTTCATCCGACGTTCAGGTAACGCCAGTGACTGACGGATTAAAATCCGCGAAGTGAGGGAACCCGCATCATTAGGGCGGACTTGCTGGGGTGTCATTCTTTTGCTTACTTTTCTTGGACAAGCCCTTCGGCTGGCTCAGGACAGGCAAGAAAAGTAAGGAGCACGCCGGGCGATGCCGGCTAACTGGAATTATGCTTTCATGGTGCGATTGAAAAAGTATGGCGGTATTTGGGTGCGCACCATTTATTCCCGATAAAACGCGATGAACCACAACCAAGGGCCGCCCGAACGGGCGGCCCTTGGTTTTTTGCATCAGCATATAAACCTAGAAATGATAAACGAAGCGGAAGTTGATCCGATCCCCTTCCGGCCGGTCATTCGCCCTGAATTCCTTGTAGATATTGGCAAACAGGTGCATATCCTTTGAAAAATGATAGACCGCACCCGGGCCGATGGCGACGACACTTTCATCATCGCCGGAGTCGTTTCCGTTAATTTTCGTATCGGTGAGCTGCTCGAAGAAGTAGCCGTTGACGCCAACCCGCAGCTCTTTCGGCATCAGTTCGTAGGCAACGGCCCAGTTGCCGTGCAGCGCCATCCCCGGCTCAAGATCGGCTTTTCCGGGACCAAAATCGCCATTCTCGCCATTCCAGAGGAAGTGCAGGCGCCACGATGCGGTCACCTTCGGAGCGGGGAAAATCGTCGCCGCCCAGTAGGGGTTGAACGAGAAGTGGTTACTCGACTGATTCAGCAATTTATTATTATCATAGTCCCCGGTCGGCAGGATCAGCTGCAGCTCGACCCGGTTGAGCATGAACGGGCCGTTTTTGCCCATGATCGGATCCCACTGCAGATAGGGGCCGATCAGCAGGTCGCCGATACCGCTGCCGTTATTCGGTAGATTCGAATCGATATCGACAAACGGCACCATCACGTTGATACCCCATCTGGCGTCGGGAAACAGCAGCTCCTGGTTCGACTGGTAGGTGTACTGGTTCATCAGCACGAAGACGTCGACATCACCGCCGGGGATACCATCGAGATCGTCACTGGTATAGTACTGCAGGTACTCCTGCACGTAGTGGCCGGGGCCGGCCGGCGGCGCGCCGTCGAGAAAGCTGGTGAAGCCGAGATTGACATTCGGTTGGAAATAAGCGAATGCCGGAGCAGCGATCACCAACAGCGCCGCGGCAACAATCAGGTTACGCAAGATCTTCATATTTGCCTCCCATATCTAAAACGAAAAAAGAATGACCGGTTTTTTATTATTCACTACAGAATCGGAGATTTTCGCATATAAGTCAAGCTAATGCGCCTCGTGCCAGTTCTTGCCGGCCCCGACTTCAACCAGCAGCGGCACCGAGATCGGCACGGCATTTTCCATCTCTTCCTTGATCAGCGACTTGACTGTATCAGCCTCGCTCGCGGGCACATCAAAGACCAGTTCGTCATGGACCTGGATCACCATCTTTGCGTTGAGCCCTTCTTCTTCGAGGCGGCGCGCGATATTGATCATCGCGACCTTGATGATATCGGCGGCCGAGCCCTGGATCGGGTAGTTGATAGCGTTGCGCTCGGCATAGCTGCGCACCGCCCCGTTGCTGCTGTCGATCTCCGGGATCGCGCAGCGCCGGCCGAGCAGGGTCGTCACATACTTTCTGGCCCGTGCTTCCTCGCGGCAACTCTCCATGAAACTTTTGATGTGAGAATAACGGGCAAAGTAGTTATCAATAAAAACCTGTGCCTCCTTCGGCTTGATGCCGAGATCCTTGCCGAGACTGAAGGCACCCATGCCGTAAATCACGCCGAAGTTGATGGTCTTGGCCTGGCGCCGCTGCTCCGGGGTGACCATCTCCGGAAACACGTTGAAGACCTCGCTGGCGGTGCGGACGTGAATATCCTCGTTGGCGGCGAAGCTCTCCTTCAGGGTCGGTTCGTCGGCCATGTGGGCCAGCACCCGGAGCTCGACCTGCGAGTAATCGGCCGATATGATGATATTGCCGTCCGACGCAATGAAGGCCTCGCGGATGCGCCGCCCCTCCTCGGTCCGGATCGGGATATTCTGCAGATTCGGCTCACTCGATGAAAGCCGTCCGGTCGCCGTAATCGCCTGGTTAAAAGATGTGTGAATGCGTCCGGTTTCCGGATTTACAATCTTCGGCAGGGCATCGCTGTAGGTGCTCTTGAGTTTCGAAACCGAACGATAATCGAGGATCCGGGCGGCGATCTCGTGTTCCTGGGCCAGGTTGGTCAGGACCTCGACATTGGTCGACCAGCCGGTCTTGGTTTTCTTGCCGCGCGGCAGCTGCAGATGCTCGAACAGCACGTCGCCGAGCTGCTTGGGGGAACCGATATTGAAGTTGACGCCGGCCAGCGCATGGATCTCTTCTTCGAGCTCGGCCAGTTTCCCCTTCATCTCAACCGACAATCCGCCGAGGAATTCGGCATCGATGCGGACGCCGGTCCACTCCATGTCGGTGAGGATCTCCATCAGCGGCATCTCGACATCGTGAAACAGCCGCTCCTGCTCCTCGGACTTGACCATCGGCTCCAGCTTCTCGGCGAGGCGCAGGGTGATATCGGCATCCTCGGCAGCATAAACCGTCGCCTTTTCAATCTCGACTTCCGAGAAACAGATCTGTTTTTTGCCGCTGCCGGCAACCTCGCTGTAGGGAATCGTCCGATAGTCAAGCAGGTCGGCGGCCAGGGCATCCATGCCGTGTGACTTGGATGCCGGGTTAGCCAGGTAGGAGGCGAGCATGGTGTCGCAGGTCACCCCCTTGATATTGATTCCGCCACGGCGCAGGACCAGGGCGTCATACTTGACATTCTGACCGATCTTCGCCTTGTCCGGATTTTCGAGTAGCGGCTTCAGGGTATCAACTACCTGCTGACGATCGAGCTGATCCGGGGCCCCGAGATAGCTGTGCCCGACCGGCAGGTACCACGCCTCCCCCGGTTCAACGGCAAACGAGAAGCCGACCAGGTCGGCCCGGGTCGCGATCAGGCTGGTGGTTTCGGTATCGAAGGCGAAGCGGTCGGCCGATTCGAGCTTGCCGAGCAGCGCATCGAACTGCTCCTGGTTGAGCACGCAGTGGTAATTCTCGCCGGAAGCCTGGTCGATTACCGAAAACTCCTGCAGAAGTTTGTAGAATTCGAGCCGCTTGAACAGATCGGTCAATGCGTCATTGTCCGGTTCACCCAGGGGATAATCTTCATCCCCGTCAAGTGGCACATCATCAATCAGGGTGACCAGTTTTTTCGAAATCAGTGCCAGGTCACCAAAGTTTTCAAGGTTTTCGCGACGCTTGCCTTTCAGCTGGTCAAGGTTGGCCAGCAGGTTCTCGACTGTACCGAACTCCTTGATCAGAGCGACTGCCGTCTTTTCGCCGATCCCCGGAATACCGGGGACATTATCGGAGCTGTCACCGGCCAGGGCCTGAACCTCGATCACCTTGTCGGGCGTTCCGCCAAACCGTTCGGCGACCTCTTCAGGCCCCGAGCGCTTATCTTTCATCGTGTCAAGCAGGCTCACCTTGTCGGAGACAATCTGCATCATGTCTTTGTCGCCGGTAACGACAACGACATCATAGTTGTCGGCGGAAAACTGTTTGGCCAGGGTCGCCATGATATCATCGGCCTCATACCCCGGCTTTTCGATACACGGGATATTGAAACCGGCAACCAGCTCTTTAATCAGCGGAATCTGCGGCACCAGGTCGTCCGGCATCGCCGCCCGATTCGCCTTGTATTCGGGATACATCTCTTTGCGAAAAGTCGGTGCTTTGCTGTCGAAAACCACCGCGATATGCTCAGGTTTTTCATCCCGGAGAATCTTCAGCAGCATGTTGGCGAAGCCGAATACGGCATTGGTCGGCTCACCTTTGCTGTTGCTGAGATGGCGCACCGCATAATAGGCCCGGTAAATATAGGAAGAACCGTCGATGAGATAGAGTTTTCCAGTTGATTCTGACATGCAATTGACTCCAGGAAGTGGTTGGTCGGATTATTTCATAATTACGATTAAAGGTAAACGAATACAGGATCAAACTTGGATCAGCCTGAATCCACCGACCATGGCTCTTCCAATATCTCAGTTTACGCTTGTAACTTATTTGATTTCCTTGCTTTTTCGCTATAATGTGAATATTATTGGTAGCTAATCAATTGTGGATTTTTTTATGCTTGCACTGCAGCCAAAACAGGTCAAAATTTTCGTACTCGCTTCAATCTGCATCTGCGGACTGTCAATCGGGTATTTTTGCGCACAATTGGCCGGGGTCCTGTTGCAACCGGAGGAAGCCTCTGGTCCGGCAGCCGGCAATACCGACCGCGCCGGTACGCCCCGAACTGTCGCCGTTGACACCGGCCTGATCCTCGACAGAAACATATTCGACCCGGCGATGCGCGGCCAGGAACAGGAACCGGAGCAACCGGCTCGCGAAACCAGCGCTCCGGTGAACGTCGTGACCGCCAGCGACCTGAAACTGTTCGGTACGGTCGACGGCGGTAATGATCCGCTGGCGCTGATCGAGTCTGGCGGCAAGGTCAAGGTCTACCGCATCGGCGACGAAATCCCGGGCGGCGGGCAACTTTTGGAGGTTTCGCGCAACGAGGCGATTATCACCCGTGCCGACGGCAGCCGGGCGAAACTGGTTATCGTCAAGCCGGAGCTGGCAAGCACCGCAAGAACCTCGACACCGACCGGCGGCGGTATTCGCAGTCTCGGCGACAACCGCTGGACGGTGGCACGCGATGAAGTCGAAAAAGCCCGAAGCAACCTCAACCAGCTCCTCAAGTCTGCCCGCATGGAACCGAATATCGTCAATGGACAGACCGAAGGGTTTATCGTCAAGATGGTCCGGCCGAAGTCGCTGCTGGCCCAGCTCGGCATCCGCCGCGGCGACAAGGTCAGGCGGGTCAACGGCGTCGAACTCAACTCGCAGGAGAAGGCTCTGCAGATTTTTCAGCAGCTGCGTGAGGCCAAACGTTTAACAGTCGACCTCGAGAGAGGAAACGAAAACCTGACCTTTGATTATGAAGTCAACTAGTTTCCACATGGAAGCACAAAGGAGATTGAACATGACGTATCGTGTTCTCCGGATATTTGTTCTGGCATGCCTTGTATGGGGGATCGCTTCAAGCGCTCTCGCCGCCGAACCGCAGGCCGAAGGGATCGCCATCGACTTCCGGGATGTCGAGCTCACCGATCTGATCCAGACGATCAGCGAGATGACCGGCAAAAACTTTATTTACGATGACACCCTGAAGGGAAAGGTCAGCATCATCTCCCCGGAAAGGATGTCGCCGGATGAAGCATACGAGGCCTTCCTTTCGGTTCTCAGCGTCAAGGGGTTCACCCTGGTGCCGACCGGCCGGACCAACAAGATCGTTCCGATCCGCATTGCCAAGGAGAGTAACCTGCCGACCGGAACCACGGTCCCTTCCGGCGAACAGTACGTCACCCAGTTGATCCGGATGAAATATGTCGATGCCGGCGACCTGGCGACCGCGGTGCTCAAGGATCTGGTACCGAAAACCAGCCATGTCGCTGCTTACGGTCCGTCGAACACCCTGATTATTACCGACAATGCGGCGAACATCGAGCGGCTGGTCCAGATCATTCGCCAGCTCGATGTGCCGACCACCCTCGAACAGATTGAGATTATTCCGTTGCAGTATGCCGGCGCCGAAGAGCTGACCGATATCATCACGCAATTGCTGAGTCGCGGCGCTGTCACCCCGGCCGCACGCGGCCGGAGAGCAGCCCAGGCAGCCCAGGCGGGTGACAGCGAGACGACCCGGGTCATCCCGTATCCCCGGACCAATGCCCTGATCGTCATTGCCGCCAAGGGCGAACTGCAGACGATTCGCAGCCTGGTTGAGCAGCTTGACCAGTCGCCGCCGGACGACCGTTCCTACATAAATGTCTATTACCTTGAGAATGCCGATGCGACCAGCCTGGCCGGCACCCTCAACGAAATCCTTACCGGAATCAGCCAGAAGGCGCGCCAGGAACGCACCGCCCAGAATACACAGCAACCGGTCAACCTGAAGCAGGTGACCATTACCGCCGACAAGCCGACCAATTCCCTGGTCATCAACGCCCGGCCGGAAGAGTTCGAGATCATCAAGTCGATCGTTTCCAAGCTCGACATCAAGCGCAAACAGGTCTTCGTCGAGGCGCTGATCATGGAGCTGTCGCTTGATGCGACCAAGAATCTCGGTATCTCGATCGTCGGTGCCGGTGCCAACCGGGATGGTGACGGCGGTATTATCGGCGGCAGTAACCTGAATTCGAACCCGACGACCAACGCCGTCAACCTGACCGATTTCCAAGATGACGGATCTGGCATCCCGTCGGTTCTCGGCAAGGCGGTCAACGGCCTGATGGCCGGCGGTTTCCTTAACCCGACGACGATTACCGGGCCCGATGGGATCGATATCACTGTTCCGGCTCTTTCGGTGCTGATCGACCTCTCGCAGTCGGACGGCGACGTCAACATCCTGGCGGCACCGCGGCTTCTGACCTCCGATAACGAGGAGGCCGAAATCATTATCGGGTCGAACATCCCGGTCATCACTGAACGATTGACCGACACCGGCGGTTCCGGCGGTCTCGCCCAGTCGGTTTCGATCGAGAGGCAGGATGCCGCCCTGACCCTCCGCTTCACGCCGCAGGTCACCGAGGGAGATGAAGTCCGGCTCAACATCCATCAGGAGATCACCGACGTTGCCTCGACCAATGACCAGATCGGACCGACCCTGACCAAGCGGCTGCTGCGCAACACGGTGATCGCCGAAAACGGTCGAACCATAGCGCTCGGCGGCCTGATCAGCACCAATATTCAGGACACGATCACCAAGGTTCCGTTACTCGGCGACATCCCGATTCTCGGCTGGCTCTTCAAGCGTAAGGATGTGATTGAGAAGAAAACCAATCTTCTGATTTTCATTACACCGCACATCATCCGCACCGCCGATGACCTTTAAATGATCACCAACAAGTCGCGGGCAGCGATGGAGCGCTACCGGAATGAGAAGGTTAATTTCGACCAACCGGTTCAGCAGATCGAAAATGATCTGAACGGCGACCCGGTCGAACAGACGATCGACGAAGACATCCAGAGGAACTGAAGATCCGATGAGCTGGAAACTTCTTGGCGAAATACTGCAGGATGATTTTGACGTTGCGGCAGCAGCGATCGATAATGCCCTGGTGTCGCAGCAGGCGAATCCCGAGCCGCTCGGCAAAATCCTCCGGCGTGAGATCGCCCTGCCGGAAACAACCCTGGCACAGGCCCTGGCCATTCAGCAGGGGTTGACCTTTCTCGAAAGCATTCCGGCTGACAGCGACAACGAGGAATTGCTGCAAAAGATGCCGATCTCTTATGTTCGGGAACATCTCATCTATCCGCTGGCGATATCCGAAGACAATCTCGAACTGGCGCTCGCTGATCCGGGACGGGATGAAGTAATCAATGACCTCGCCGCCCTTTACCAGCGCCCCCTGCAGCTGTATGTCGCCACCGAGGGTGAAATCCGGCAGGCGATCAACCGGCACTTCGAAAAACATTCCGAGCAGGCCGACAAGGTCATGGTCGATATCGGCGCAACCAATGAGCAGGACACATCGCTTGAGGCGAGCGACCTGATTGACTCCTCGGATGAAGCTCCGATCATCCGTTTCGTCAACAGCCTTCTGACCCAGGCTTACAAGCAGAAGGCAAGCGACATCCATATCGAACCGGCGGAAGGATCACTCTTTGTCCGCTACCGGATCGACGGCATCCTGCACGAGGTTTTGCAACCTCCGATAAAGGCGCACTCGGCGATCGTCTCCCGGATCAAGATCCTGTCGCATCTCGATATTGCGGAAAAGCGCCTGCCCCAGGATGGCCGCTTCGATGTCCAGATCGCCGGCAAGAAAATCGATATCCGCGTTTCGGTGTTGCCGACCGATCTTGGTGAACGGGTCGTGCTGAGGCTGCTCGATCGTTCTGATGATCTACTGTCGCTCGAGGAACTCGGCCTGGCTGATAAAAGCCTGAAATCGGTCGAATCGATGATCAGCAAAAGCCACGGAATCTTCCTGGTCACCGGCCCGACCGGTTCGGGCAAAACGACAACCCTGTATGCCGGACTGATCCGCCTCAACGATCGCGAGAAGAATATCATCACGGTCGAGGATCCGGTCGAATACCGATTGGCCGGAGTTGGCCAGATCCAGGTCAATCCCCGGATCGACCTGACCTTTGCCGCCGGCCTGCGCTCGACCCTGCGCCAGGACCCCGACATCATCATGGTCGGTGAAATCCGCGACGCCGAAACCGCTACAATAGCGGTACAGTCGGCCCTGACCGGCCATATGGTCTTTTCAACCCTGCATACCAACGATGCCGCTTCGGCCCTGACCCGACTGGTGGAAATGGGCGTTGAACCATTTCTTGCCGCCTCCTCGATTGTCGGCATTCTGGCGCAACGCCTGGTACGTAAGGTCTGTGCCGATTGCGCCGAAGACTACAAACCGGATCGCCAACTGATCAGAGAGGCCGGACTGGCTGACCTGATCCCGGCAACCGCTACCCTGAAGCGTGGCATCGGTTGCGAAAAGTGTCATGGCAGCGGCTACCGCGGCCGGGTCGGCATCTTTGAACTGCTGACCATGACTGATTCGATCCGGGAAATGCTGCAGGCCAAGAATGATGCCGCCGCGATCCGTAAAAAAGCGATAGAAGAAGGGATGACGCCGCTCCGGGAATCGGGAATCAAGCGCATCCTCGCCGGAGAAACAACGCTCGAAGAAGTTCTGCGCGTCACCCAGGAGGAGACCTGAGATGCCGCTCTTCTCCTACGTCGGTTTCGACTCGGCCGGCTCGCGGGTCTCCGGTACCATTGAGGCGGCCGGGCGTAATGGCGCTCTCGGTCTCTTGCGTGACCGCGGCATCTACCCGACCGACGTCGCCGAAGAGAACAATGCCACCAGCAGATCCCGACGGCGACTCTTCACCCGCCGGGTCAGTCCACTCGACCTGGCGACAACCACCCGGCAGCTGGCGACCCTGCTCGGCGCCGGCGTCCCGTTGAACGAAACCCTGGCCACCGTCGGCGAGCAGCTGGAAAGCCAGCAGATGCAACGGGCGATCGAACGGGTGCGTGACCTGGTCGTTCAGGGCGAGGAGCTACACGCGGCGCTGGCGACCGAAGAGAGGATCTTCCCCGAACTCTACATCAACATGGTCGCCGTTGGTGAAAGCGGCGGCGATCTCGACAAGGTCCTGGAACAACTGGCCGACTACTACGAAGAGGCGGCCCGCATCCAGGCAAAAATCCAGGCCGCCCTGACCTATCCCCTGCTGATGGCGCTGATCGGCAGCGCCGTCCTTTTTTTCCTGATCACCTTCGTCCTGCCGAAAGTGACCCGGATGCTCGAGGAGATGGACCGCGCCCTGCCCTGGCCGACCGCCGTGCTGATCGGCGGCAGCAATCTGCTCGCCGAGTGGTGGTGGTTGCTGTTGATTGTGTTGGGCGGCGGCCTGTTTGCCTTGCAGCGTTATCTCAACAGCCCGGCCGGCCGGCTCTGGTTCGACCGCCGACGTCTGCAGTTGCCGCTTTTCGGCAAGCTCTCCCTGCAACTGGCAACCGCTCGCTTCGCCCGCACCTTGGGCGCCCTGACCCGGGCCGGCGTCGCTTTGCCAAAGGCCCTCGAAATTTCATCCGGGCTGCTCGATAATCGACTGTTGCAGGGGACCATAGAAGAGACGGTGGTCGCCGTCCGCGAAGGAGAGAGCCTGGCCGGTTCAATTCAGCGCAGCGGCCATTTTCCAGCGATGCTGACCCGGCTAATCGCCGTCGGTGAAAAAAGCGGCAAGCTCGATGTGATGCTGCTGCGCGCCGCCACCACCTATGAACAGCAGTCGGAGCTGACCATCGGCAGCCTGCTCGCCCTGCTCGAACCGCTGATGATTCTTTTCATGGGCTGCAGTGTCGGCTATATCGTCATCGCCATCCTGTTGCCGATATTTGAGGCGAGCTCGGGATTCGGATAAAAACAACTGCAATAACTCTTAACGCAATGGCGCAAGGACGCAAAGAAAAACCTAATATACCTGAATGCTTACAAGAGGAAGAGTAATGTAAGAGTAGTTATCTATTATATGAGTTTATTATTATTTTTTCTTTTCTTAGCGACTTTGCGTCTTTGCGTTAATAAAGAATTTAACAGGAGCTGAAATATGAATATTAAAGATCAACGCGGATTCACCCTGATCGAGATCATGGTCGTGGTCGTTATCCTCGGTGTCCTCGCGGCACTCGTTGTCCCCCGTTTCCTTGATCGACCGGAAGAGGCACGCCGGACCAAGGCGACGGTCGACATCAAGTCGATCGAGGAGGCCCTGGCCCTGTTCAAACTCGACAATGGCTTCTTCCCGTCGACCGATCAGGGATTGAAAGCCCTGGTCGAGAAGCCGGAAACCGGACGGATCCCGGCAAAATTCGCCGCAAATGGTTATCTGAAAAAGGTACCGGTCGATCCATGGGGAGCAAACTACGTCTACTTGTCACCCGGTGCTCATGACACCTACGACATCATCTCGTACGGTGCCGACGGCGAACCGGGAGGTGAAGGGAACGATGCTGACATCGAGAGCTGGAACCTCAACTGAATCGGGCTTCACCCTGATCGAGCTGACCCTGGTGATCGCCCTGCTCGGGCTGCTGCTCGGACTGGTTATTCCGAAGCTGCCGGCGATCGGCGAGAACCGGCTCGAGGCAACGGCGCGGCGAATCGCCGGAATGGTCCGATATCTTTACAACGAGGCGGCGCTGAGCGGTCTCGAACACCGGCTCGCCTTCGACCTTGACAACAACAGCCTCGGCGGACGCAAACTCGACCCCGACGGCGAACTGACGGTGGTGACCGACAGCGGTCGTGACCACGAACTCGGCGGCTCGGTTACGATTGTCGATGTCTCGGTTCCGGGAAAGAACAAGGTCACCAGCGGCCAGCTGTTCAGCAGGATCTTTCCGGTCGGCTGGATGGAGGAAACGGTTATCCATCTCAAAAACAGCAACCGGACCTTGACCCTGCACCTGCAGCCACTGACCGGCGTGACCGACGTACACGAAGGATACAAGGAGTTCGACTGAGCCGACTGGCATCAGCTGAAGGAGCAAGTGATTTTGACCAGGTTCGATACGGAAAACAGCAGGGAGCGGGGACAGAGCGGGCAGCCTTCGGGGCAGCCTGGTTTCACCTTGCTTGAAGTTGTCATCGCGCTGTTGATTGTCGCCACCGTGCTCGTCTCGCTTCTCGGTCTGCAGGCGCGAACGATCAATGCGGCCGATCGGCAACAGAAGCTCACCATGGCGACAATGCTGGCACAGCAGCAGATGAGCGAGACAGAATTGAACTACGCCGCCAACCAGAGTGGAGATGAAGGGACATTTGAGCCGCCCTATGATAATTACCGCTGGCAGGTCGAATTCAACACGACGCCGCTGGCTGCGGTTCGCGAAGTGACCGTAACCGTCGCCTGGGGCGAAGCAGGGAGCAACGAGGATGTCACGTTGACATCCTTCCTTTTCAATTGATGCAGATGCGAAGCGACAGCGGTTTGACCCTGGTTGAGCTCCTGGTGGCACTGACCGTGACCGCCCTGATGCTGACCGCCGTCTACCAAACGGTCAGTTCGGCTTCGATCGCCCGGGAAAAGCTGGCTGTCAGCAATGCCCGGCACCACATTGCCCGGATCGTGACTGAACGGATCGGGCGCGAGCTGCTCAGCCTGCATTATGTCGCTTCCGACGAACGGACCCGGTTCAGTGGCGGTCTCGGCGGCGGTGATATGGAGCTTCTTGTTTTTACGACGACGGCGAGCACACCGCTGGCCCGTGAGCCAGGTCTTCCGGCACGGGTTGTTTATCGACTCGAGGTTGACCGGGATGCCGACGATAACGCCTATCGGCTGACCCGGACCGAAACAAGCGCTCTTGATTTTGACACCGGTCGAGCCTATCGACTGGCCGACGGTTTGTCCGAAATCGAGATCTCTTTTTTGAACAACGGTGACTGGTTAAACCGATGGGACTCGCTGTCGACGCAAGGTTTACCCGAAGCAGTCGCACTATCACTGCGGTTTGGCGATATCGAAACCGGCAATGATTTCCGAACGGTCTGGACAATCGGTGATGAGTAAATGAATCTTCAGATCCGAAAAAATGAACGGGGCATGGTCCTGCTGGTCGTACTTCTGGTTGTCACCCTGCTGGTGACAATCCTGGTAGAGTTTTCTTTTTCAACGCTGGTCGATCTGCGCCTCGCAGAAACCTTTCGCGACACGACCCGGGCGACCTACCTGGCAAAAGGAGGAATCCGGGCCGGCCAGATTATTCTGCAGGATGATACAAACGGCTATGATGCCGCGGACGAACTCTGGGCCCAGGGGATCGAGGGCTACCCGGTCGGCAGCGGCAACATCAGCATCATGGTGGAAGACCACGGCGGACGCCTTGATCTGAACCGTCTGGTCACGGCAGCCGGCAATATTGATCCGCTGTTCAAGGACCGGGCAATCCGGCTTTTCGGACTGCTCGGTGCACCCGCTCCGGAGCAGATGACCGATGCCCTGATCGACTGGATTGATCCCGATGATCAGATTGAGCCGGGCGGCGCCGAAAGCAATTATTATCGTTCGCTGGCGCAGCCCTACAACTGCAAGAACGGCCCACTCGATAGTATTGAAGAACTGCATCTGATCACGGGCTTTGAGCGTTCTTTCATTGCACAACTGAAACCGCACGTCACAACCTACGGTTCGGCCAAGGTCAACGTCAACACTGCAACCACGGAAGTGCTGCAGACTCTGGTCGCCGAAATGGACCAGATTACGGCCGAGCTGATTGTTGAAGCGCGGAGGGCGAAACCCTTCATGTCGCTGAATGAGCTGAAAGAGCTGCCGGGGATGGAAACAATGTACGGTTTCGTATATCTTTATCTTGATGTCAAAAGTTCACGCTACATGGTCGAGGCGACCGCTTTTGTCAATGACGGACGCAGAACCATCCACGCCAACATCGCCAAGGATGGAAACCGTATTCTTTACAAGAGAGTTCTTTAATGGCCAGAACGTTTATAGGTGCTGATATCGACAACGGTCTTTTGCGGATGGTCGCTCTTGAAGAAGAGAGTGGCGTCCTCAAGCCGGTTGCCCTTATCCAGAGAGAGGCTGCATCAACCGAGGCATGCGCCGCCATGATTGCCGCAATTCTGGCAGAGTGGGATTCGACCAACTCCCGACTGGCCGCAGCCCTGCCGGCATCGGTCGGCCTGACTCGCAACCTTGAATTCCCTTTCGGCGACCGTAGAAAAATCGCGTCGGCCGTTCCCCTGGAGCTCGGTGCCCGGCTACCGATCAGCCTTGACGATTATTTTGTCACCTCACTTGATCCGGTGGCGTCGGAAAATCAGGGTTACCAAACCACCGGCCTGGCGGTTCCGAAAGAAACCATCACCGATTTTCTCGACCCATTTAACAATGAGCAACTGCCGTTACGTCATCTCGGAATCTTGCCGTTTGCCTATGCCGATGGATTCGTCGGGCTGCCGGACGAAGCGATTCTGCTCGATATCCGTTCACATGAAATTTCTTCACTGCTTTTGCACCATGGTCAGCCCCGGGGCCATCGGATTCTGATCCGCAGCGATATCCGATCAGCGTCTGAAACGATCGCCCAGATCGGTCGCGATATCCACACCCTGCAGAAACGGGTCGGCCGCGACAATCTGCCGATCCGGATGTTCGGCCCCGGGCTTGATAAAGAACTTGAGGAAGCGATCCGTGCCGAATTCCCGGAGGCAGAAATTCCGGAAGAGTATTTTGAAGGAGAACGCCTGGCACCTGAATACATCCCGGCCCTGGCCCTGGCTCGACTTGCCGCTAAACCGCGCAGAAGCTACAATTTGCGACAGGGAGAATACGCTTATAGGGGCAGCCTCGCACCCTATAAAAAACAGCTGATCGCCATTACGGCGCTGCTGTCGATAGCGTTGACGACGCTGATCGGTGGCGCCTGGCTTGCCTATACCGGCAAGGCGGCGATTGCTGATCAAATGCAAAAGCAGATGCAGGAGATTTATCGGCAGACCTTTCCCCGGGCAAATGAAACCCCGAAAGATGTTCTGCTGCACATGACCAGCCGCCTCAATGCAGCTCGCAACAGGAGCAATCAGTTCGGAGCCCCCGGGGCCGGGCCATTACCGACGCTGGCCGCTATTTCAAAAGCTCTGCCGGAAAACAGTTCGACTGTTATCGAGGAGCTCAATTATGATGAAACCGGAATCCGTCTGACCGGCAAGGCACCGTCGTTCGATACGGTTGACCAGCTTGCTGCGGGGCTCGGCAAAAGCACTCTTTTCAGTTCGCCCCGGATCGGTCAGGCCAAAACCAGTATCGACGGCAAGCAGATCGAATTCCGGATTGACCTCGGGTTCGCCGGCAAGGAAGGTGCGCAATGATAAAGGACCTGAGCCAACGGGACAAGGCGGCCCTGATCGGTGGTGCGATTATTCTTTTCGTTCTGTTTTGCGTCTTCGGAATTGTTTTGCCCTATCGCTCAGCCATCGAGAATCTTGAGCTGGAAATTTCATCCGGAGAAAAACAGCTGGCCGAACTCAGGCAGCTGCAACAGGACTACAGGGTTCTGCAAAGAGACCTGTCCCGGCGTGAACAGAAGCTGGCCCGGGGCGACAATGCTTCATCCTTCTCGTCTATCGAGGCGATTGTCACCCGACTCGGGATGCGAGACAAGCTGGCTTCGATGCAACCGCAACCGGCCAGCGTACGCGGCGAAATGTCGGTTGAAATTGTCGCAACGCGGATTGAACGCGTTGATCTCGGTCAGTTGATCAACCTGTTGCGGGCATTTGAATCTTCCCCGACACTGCTAAATGTCACCAGTATGAAAATCAGAAAGCGTTTCGATGATTCAAGCCAGATTGATGCCGAACTCCGAATTGAAACACCAAAGCCAGGTTCCTGATGAGAAACAGACTTAAAAACCTGAGTCAATATCTGCCGTTAAATCTGAGTGGAGTTGCGGCCATCCTTGGATATGTTTTTCTCGGACTGACCATGGTCCTGCTCGGGCTGTACCTTGCCTTTCCGGAAAAAGCACTTCAGCGCCGACTCGAATTTGAACTGAACAGGAATATCTCCGGCGCCGTCTCGGTTAAATCGGCGGCGCTTTCATTGCCATTCGGCTTGACCGCCAGGGATATCCGGATCAGGATGAACGACCGGTCGATTCCGCAAATCTTTTTTGATTCGGTTGAAATGTCGCCCCATATTTCGGCCCTCTTCGGCAATCCGGGAATCAGTTTTAACGCCCGGACCGGCGACGGAAAAATCAGCGGCTCGGTAAAACAGCGCGGGCCAGCCGAGATCGACATTGATAATTATCTGTTCGATGAGCCGATTCAGCAATTTTCCGGATTAAAGATCAAAGGCGTCATCCGCTCGGCCCGCCTTGAAACCGAAGTTCCGACCCAGCCTGACAGCCGAACCAGAATCGAGGTCGTGGCCGAGAACCTGAATCTGACAGGGCTCGAAAAGGTCGGCTTTTCAGCTGCAGAGGTCGCCCTCGGCAACCTCGAACTGACCCTGAATGGACAAGGGCGCAAGCTTGACCTGGAGAGAGCCTCACTGAGCGGCGGCGACATTCGGGCCTCACTGAGCGGCAACCTCTCATTCGGCCGGTCATTGCCGGCGACCCGGTTAAACCTGACGCTCCAGGTTCAGCCCACAACCGGGCTCGACCAGTCGCTCCGTTCGCTGTTTGACCTGCTCGGTTCCGCCGGTCCGGATGCCTCCCGCAAATTGACGATAAGTGGCTCCCTGGCCAGACCGAATATCAGATAGTCTATTTCAGACTTGCCAAATCGGCTGTAGCTCGTAAATTAATAGACAGGAGAATTAACTGCCTGAAACCCTTCAGGATTGCATGAGGCGTCAATGTCAGATAACGAAAAGGATTATTTCAACAATTACAATTCCGACAACATAACCGCCAACGGCGAAGTCCCGTCCGGCGACAGTCTGGTTCTGGCCCGGGACATCCTGCCGGAATCCCTGCCGATCGTTCCGGTTCGCCCCCGACCGGCTTTCCCGGGGATTCTGGTTCCGATCGTCCTGAATGATCCGGATCAAGTCTTGTCCTTTCAACAAGCGGCCGAAAGCAGCAGTAAGGCCCTCGGGCTGGTCCTGGCCAGGCATCTCGACCAGGAAGACTCGCCGGACAATCTGCATCAGGTCGGTGTTGCCGGTAAAATTGTCAAGGTCATTCATTCTGATGACGATTCGGCACACTTTCTGATCAACTGCCTCGAGCGCTTTACCATCAAGGACGCCTTGCAAAACCAGCATGGGATGTACGCCCGAGTCAATTATAACTTTGAGGCCGAGTACAGTTCCAATCCGGAACTCAAGGCCTACTCAATGGCGATCATATCGACCCTGAAAGAACTGGTTCAAATCAATCCGCTGTACAGTGAAGAGATCAAGCTATTCCTGAACCGCTCGAGCATGGAAGATCCCGGGCGTCTCGCCGATTTTACCGCCAACCTGACCAGCGCCGATGGTCAGGAGCTGCAAAAGATTCTCGAAGCTTTTGACGTGCGGCACCGCATCGATCAGGTCCTGGTTCTGCTCAAGAAAGAGCTGGAAGTATCACGGCTGCAGAGTCGTATTTCCCAGCAGATCGAGGAGAAGATTACCGGCCAGCAACGCGAATTTTTCCTGCGTGAGCAACTCAAGGCGATCAAACAGGAACTTGGCCTTGAGAAAGAAGGTAAAACGACCGAGATCGAAAAATTTGAGGAACGGATCAAAAACCTGACCCTCAACGAAGAAGCGCAACGGGCCATCGACGAAGAGATCGAGAAGTTCCGCCTGATCGAGCCGTCGTCACCGGAATATAATGTCTCCCGCAATTATCTCGACTGGCTGACCATCCTCCCCTGGGGCCGCTTCAGCAAGGATTCTTTTGCCATCGATCGCGCCCGCAAGCTCCTCGATCGCGACCACTATGGTCTCGAAGACGTTAAGGAGCGGATTCTCGAATTTATCGCCGTCGGCAAAATGAAAGGCGAAATTTCCGGATCGATTATCTGCCTGGTCGGTCCTCCCGGGGTTGGTAAAACCTCGATCGGCCACAGCATCGCCGAAGCACTCGGCCGTTCCTTTTACCGCTTTTCCCTCGGCGGCATGCGCGATGAAGCCGAGATCAAGGGGCATCGCCGAACTTACATCGGGGCGATGCCGGGCAAGTTTATCCAGGCGATCAAAAGCGCCGGTACCGCCAATCCGGTACTCATGCTCGACGAAATCGACAAGGTCGGCGCTTCGTTCCAGGGTGATCCGGCTTCGGCTTTGCTCGAAGTTCTCGATCCGGAACAGAATTCATCCTTCCGAGACCACTACCTGGATGTTCCGTTCGACTTGTCTAATGTCCTGTTTATCGCCACCGCCAACCAGCTCGACACGATTCCGCGCCCCCTGCTTGACCGGATGGAAGTGATCCGGCTCTCCGGCTACATCCTGCGCGAAAAGCTGGAAATTGCCAAACGCTACCTGGTGCCGAAGGTGATGAAGAAACATGGTCTGAAAAAAACTCAGGTGACCATTAACAAGGCGGCATTAACTGAGATGATTGACGGCTATGCCCGTGAAGCCGGGGTTCGTGGTCTCGAGAATGTAATCAAAAAAGTGATGCGCAAGGCCGCCATGCGTTTCGCCGAAGAGCAGCTTGACAAAATAACGATAAACAAAAAGGATGTTGAAGAATGTCTCGGCAAGCCGATTTTTACTTCCGAAGAGGTCTTTGCCAATACCCCTGGAGTCTCGACCGGCCTCGCCTGGACCAGCCTCGGTGGTGCCACTTTACAGATTGAAGCGACAGCTGTCGAGGCCAAGGCGAAAGGATTCCGCCAGACCGGTCAGCTCGGCAACGTTATGATCGAAAGCGCCCAGATTGCCTACTCGTTCGTTATGGCTAAAGGTGAGCGTTACCGGGTGCCGAACGGTTTCTTTGACAACCACTATGTCCACCTGCATGTACCGGCCGGAGCGACCCCGAAAGACGGCCCGTCAGCCGGTATCACCATGACGACGGCCCTGATCTCGATGATTAGCGGTCAGCCGGTTCTCGATAAACTCGGCATGACCGGCGAGTTGACCCTGACCGGGCAGGTCCTGCCGATCGGCGGAGTCAAGGAGAAGACCATCGCGGCCCGGCGTGCCGGCCTGAACACGGTGATCTTCCCGAACGGCAACCGGGCCGATTTCGACGAGCTACCTGATTACCTCAAGGAAGGGCTCGAAGTCCATTTCGCCAAAACCTACGACGATGTTTACCAGGTTGCTTTCGGCAAAAAACCGAAAAAAACAGGATAACTCAATAATCAGACCAGGACAGATTCAAGCAAATAGAAACCCGCAGCAAGTCATCTCGCTGCGGGTTTCGTTAAACGGAAAGAAAAGAAGATAAATATAAGTTAATTCATATTTCCATATATGTCAACCTGTAAAAAAGACCGGTCGTGCGGCCCTTTTTTACAGAATAAAAATCAGTAAGCCTACCCGACCTTCTTGCGGACCTTGCGCAGCGTCTTCAAGGCCGCGTAGCGCGCCTTATCGGCGCCTTTTGCCAGGGTGTCGCGCAACCCGGCAGGATCAGCCAGCAGGTCTTCCCTTTTCTGCCGATAGGGCTCGAAGGTATCGCGGATGGTTTCAAACAGCTCCTGTTTAACCTCGCCATATCCGAGCCCGCCCGCTTCGTACCGTTTGCGCAAATCAGCCTGGCCGGTCTTGTCCAGAAACAACGAATAGATCTGGTAGACATTGCAGGTGTCGGGATCTTTCGGTTCCTCGACCGGCGTCGGATCGGTGACAATCCGCATGACCTGTTTACGTAACGCCTTTTCCTCGAGGAAGAGATCAATCGTATTGCCGTAGCTCTTGCTCATCTTCTGACCGTCGAGTCCGGGGACGGTCGCCACCTCGTCATCAATCTCCGGTTCGGGGAGGGTAAAGATTTCACCGTATTCGTTATTGAACTTGATCGCGATGTCGCGCGTCACCTCGACGTGCTGTTTCTGATCCTTGCCGACCGGCACCTTGTTGCTCTGGAAGAGCAGGATGTCGGCGGCCATCAGGACCGGATAGGCGAACAGGCCGTGATTGGCGGCTATCCCCTTGGTCACTTTGTCCTTGTAGCTGTGGCAGCGTTCAAGCAGACCCATCGGCGTGAAGTTAGAAAGATACCAGGTCAGCTCCTGGACCTCGGGCAGGTCCGACTGCACCCAGAAAGTGCTTTTCTCAGGGTCAAGGCCGAGGGCAATAAAGCTGGCGGCCGCTTCCAGGGTGCCACGGGCCAGCGCCTTGCCATCACTCAGCGATGTCATGGCATGATAGTTGGCGATAAAGCAGAAAAGTTCTTCCTGCTCCTGGTATTTGATCATCTTGTCCATCATCCCGAAAAAATTTCCGAGATGCAGAGCGCCGGAAGGCTGGATACCGGATAGGACGCGCATGTGAGGAGTCTCCTTCAAGTTGGAACAAATGAAAAACCGCGATCGATTAGTGATCGGCGGTATTTGAATCTTGATCCTGAATCCAGATCAGTTACTGACCCGCGAGAAACAACGCCCGATTGTATTGATTCAAAAGACGGCGCAAAATTATCATTGCATTAACCGGACAGTTTCATGGTGCTGTAAATTAGCAGGATGAGTATGCTTCGTCAATAGTCACGAAACAGCTTGCTTACCGGATGACCGGTGTCATAATGAAAGAAATAATCAATTTCTTGACTGGGGAGCAGAGAATGGAAACGACCAGGAAATGGTATTGCAGCTGCCGGGGGAAGCCGGTCGAGTTAAGTCATGCTGATCCGCTCGAAGAAGAACAGGGTGAGCCGATCTGCAGCCGTTGCGGGGCATCCCCTTCATCCGACCCGAAGAAGACTGTCAGCTTCAAGGATTTCCGAGGAGGAAAAGATCGCGTTTAATTCGCCGACGTTTCCCTGGTAAAGAGGACAAAAGCCATCGCCGGGCGCTTGCTGCTCTCGCTCATCGCAAACTGCATGCCGTCATAGTTCCAGCCCTGCGCAACCCATTCATTGATAATGCGCTCCAGGGTGTCGTCGGAGACGGTACTGGTTTCGATCACCTTGTATTCAGTTTTAGCTTCAACATTCATCATCAGGAGAATACCAGAATGGCAATCAGTGGCAATCCAAAAAAAATAGCCCAGGACATCAGCAACGGCATTGTTTCGATCTCACCACCGATGCTGAAACGCTACAACGCAGCCGACATAAAAATTATCCTCAGCAACATGGCAATTGTCTCACGCGAATTACGGGCCGAACAGATCCCGCTTGAAGATATCGTTGAACTGAAAAAGAAAAA
>PKUH01000118.1 GCA_002869615.1 Desulfuromonas sp.
AAAAAGCCCCCTGCAAGGGAGCCGTTTTCTGCATACTCTTTTATGGCTTAATAAAAGAGTATGGCGGAGTGCGCGGCCGCGACCGCGCGGTTCTCCTGTTTCCAGGAACACCTCCCTGAACTTCGGGAAGTGTCCCCATCCAACCAATCAATACCGCCGTATCGTACGACCGGCTCCTGACTTTCTTGCCTGTCCTGAGCCAGCTGAAAAAGGAGTCTAACGTTGTATTCACTATAATCTGCGAAGAAACTTTTTTATTAAAAAGCCGTGAAAAGTAAGGCGCGATACGTAGGGGGGTGTTCATTCGCTCTCTACCCTTCACTCATTACTCTTGACCCCTCGTTTCCCGTTTTTATCCCATCTGATTGTAATCGTCGCCCTCGACGGCTTCGGTTGACGCCTGTAGAAACGAGCCGCCCTGCCTGTCATCAACCAGGTCGAGATGACCGTGATTCATCGACCAGACAGCACCGCAGGCGTTGCACTCAATGATATGCTCGGAAAACTGCTGTGAATGGAGATCCGTATCGAGGTGTTCTCTGCTCTTGCAAACCGGACATTTCATGGCGCCCTCCTACGCTGGTCATTTATATTTTCTAATAAAGTATATCTCGAATAGCGCTGATTTCAAGGCGGGGTTGGGTCGTAACGAACTCAGCAAAAATCAGTTTTGTCGAAGCGGACCCTGAATTTTATCTACAGTAAAATTCCGTTGACAATTTTAGTCTCATCATATATAACACGCTCGAATAAAACCGTTTTTTATTTTCCTCCCAGAGTGATAGTACCCATGGATTTCCATATCGGTTCGAAAATAAAGAGATTGCGTAAAGCCCGGAAACTTACGCTACAGGACGTGGCCCGTGAGACCGGGTTTTCACCGGCCCTGATTTCGCAAATCGAAAATAATAACGTTTCACCGCCGATCGCCACCTTGTCAAAAATCGCCAAGTTCTTTGATGTCAAGATGGGCCATTTTTTCGAGGAAGAGGAAGAGGAACGTAAATACGAGGTGGTGCGCAAACTCGACCGCCGGGTGGTCAGCCGGGTCATTTCCAAGGCCGGTACCGGCCATGGCTATACCTATGAGGCGCTCTCGTATCGCAAGCGCAACAAGAAGATGGAACCGTTCATGCTGACGGTATCGGAGCGCGCCGAAGACGAAACCCTGTACAATCATGATGGTGAGGAGTTCCTGCTGATTATCAAGGGGACGGCCGAAGTGATCCTCGACGAAGAGCGGATTATCCTCGAAGCCGGCGACGCCGTCTACTTCGATTCCTCGCTGCGGCACCGCCTGCTGGCCAAGGATGACGAAGAGGTCCAGGTCCTGGCTGTTGTGACGCGGTAACCATCCAAGAAGACCGAAAATCAAATCTTTATTTAACGGAGAGGTGGAGAGCGGCAGAGAAAACCGCAACTCAGTAAATAAATTAAGGTTGAAATTTAAAGATATTATGGTTTTGAATTGCCTTTCTTTGCGCCTCAGCGGCTCTCCGTTAAAATGTTTTTTCGAATCTAAAGCTTTGATTTTCCCGTAAATATTTGAGTTTAAAATACATATTGAAAGGAACAGATCGATGAGCAAGTTCCCGAAAAAGAGCCTGGCCGATTGGCAAGCCCAGGCGAAAAAAGAGAAGAAGACCGACGATCTCTCCGGTTTCAAATGGGAGACGCCGGAAGGGATCACCGTCAAGCCGCTCTACACGGCAGCTGACCTTGAAGGCATCGAGTACACCGATACCATGCCCGGCTCGGCGCCGTTTATCCGTGGACCGATGGCGACCATGTATGCCGGTCGGCCCTGGACGGTACGCCAGTACGCCGGCTTTTCGACCGCCGAAGAATCGAACGCTTTTTACAAGCGCAACCTCGCTGCCGGTCAGCAGGGGCTGTCGGTCGCCTTCGACCTGGCGACGCATCGCGGCTACGATTCCGACCATCCGCGGGTGGTCGGTGATGTCGGCAAGGCCGGCGTCGCCATCGATTCGGTCGAGGATATGAAGATACTGTTCGACGAAATCCCGCTCGATAAGGTTTCGGTTTCGATGACGATGAATGGTGCCGTTTTGCCGATCATGGCCAACTACATCGTCGCCGCCGAAGAGCAGGGTGTCAGCCAGGAGCAGCTCGCCGGGACCATCCAGAACGATATCCTCAAGGAGTTCATGGTCCGCAATACCTATATCTATCCGCCGGAACCGTCGATGCGGATCATCGCCGACATCATCGAGCATACCAGCAAGTTCATGCCGCGGTTCAACTCGATTTCGATTTCCGGCTACCATATTCAGGAGGCGGGAGCCAACAACGCTCTCGAGCTCGCCTTCACCCTGGCCGACGGCATCGAGTATGTCCGCACGGCGATCGCCAAGGGGCTCGATGTCGATTCTTTTGCGCCGCGCCTGTCGTTCTTTTTCGCGATCGGCATGAACTTCTTCATGGAAGCGGCCAAGCTGCGCGCCGCCCGCTTCCTCTGGGCCAAGCTGATGGCGCAGTTCAATCCGGAGAACCCGAAGTCGTCGATGTTGCGGACCCACTGCCAGACCTCCGGCTGGTCGCTGACCGAGCAGGACCCTTACAACAACGTTGTCCGGACCACCCTCGAAGCATTGGCGGCGGTTCTCGGCGGCACCCAGTCGCTGCATACCAATGCGCTGGACGAGGCGATCGCTCTGCCGACCGATCACTCGGCCCGCATCGCCCGCAACACCCAGCTGATTATCCAGGAAGAGTCGGGCGTCACCAACGTCGTCGATCCGCTCGCCGGTTCCTATTATGTCGAATCGCTGACCAATTCGCTGATCGAGGAAGCGCAGAAAATCCTCGACGAGATCGAAGGGCTCGGCGGCATGACCAAGGCGATCGAATCCGGCATGCCGAAGCTGCGCATCGAGGAGTCGGCGGCGCTCAAGCAGGCCGCTATCGATTCGAAGCGTGATGTCATCGTTGGCGTCAACAAGTACAAGCTCGCCGAGGAAGACCCGATCGATGTGCTCGATGTTGACAACGCCGCTGTCCGTGAGTCACAGATTGCCCGGATCAAAAAGATGCGGGACGAGCGCGACGAGGCGGCCTGCCAGAAGGCGCTGGACGCCATCACCGCAGCATGCGAAACTAAAGAGAACCTGCTCGGACTTTGTGTCGAGGCGGCGCGGCAACGAGCCACCGTCGGTGAAATCTCCGATGCCATGGAGAAGGTGTTCGGCCGGCATCGTGCCGAAATCAAACTTGTTTCAGGAGCATACGGATCAGTGGTTGAGAACGATCAGGAATTCCAGGGTGTGAAGAAGAGGGTTGATGCGTTTGCTGCCAAGGAAGGCCGTCGGCCCCGTATCCTCGTCGCCAAGATGGGCCAGGACGGCCATGATCGCGGCGCCAAGGTTGTCGCCACCGCTTATGCCGATGCCGGCTTCGATGTCGACGTCGGACCGCTCTTCCAGACGCCGGAAGAAGCGGCCCGGATGGCGGTCGAAAATGACGTGCACGTCGTCGGGGTCTCGAGCCTCGCCGCCGGTCACAAGACGCTGGTGCCGCAGCTGGTCGAAGAGCTGAAGAAGCTCGGCGCCGAAGACATCGCCGTCGTCTGTGGTGGTGTTATCCCGCGCCAGGACTACGATGCCCTGTACGCCTCCGGCGCCGCCAGAATCTTCGGCCCCGGCACGCCGATCACCGTCTCGGCTGGGCAGACGCTTGATGCGATTGAAGAAAAACTGAAGTAACCAAACATTCTTGTTGCATGGAGGGCAGATTTCGGTCTGCCCTCTTTTTTTATCTTTTAACGG
>PKUH01000119.1 GCA_002869615.1 Desulfuromonas sp.
AAGGAGAAGGCGCAAGAACTCGGTTATCAATTTATCCTCGATGGATCGAACCTGGACGACCTCGATGATATCCGCCCGGGCCGTAAAGCGGTTGAAGAACTCGCCGTCCGTTCGCCATTGCTTGAAGCCGAACTGACCAAAAATGATATCCGGCTACTGAGCCGCGATCTCAATCTGCCGACTTGGCACAAGCAGCCTTTCGCCTGTCTCTCTTCCCGGTTCCCCTACGGCACCGAAATTACCCCGGAGCGGCTTCTCCAGGTCGGGCAGTGCGAAACATTTCTCAGACACAACCGGATCCGCAATTACCGGGTCCGCTACCACAATGAAACAGCCCGGATCGAGGTCGCCCCGGATGAAATCGGGAAATTCATCGACCCGGAGTTCCGCCAGGCCGTGGTTAAGGAATTCAAGACAGCCGGTTTCACCTATGTTACCCTTGACCTTGAAGGATATCGGACCGGAAGCATGAACGAGGTCCAGCCATAATCGATAAACTGATGGAAACGTTTTCGCAGGCGACCTTGCTGCAGGCTGTATTGAATTTTTGACAGAGGACTTTCCATGAAACGCACATCTGCTCTTATCTGTGTTTCGTTCTGTGCCGGCCTGCTCGCCGCAATCGTCAGCACCGCATTTGCCTGGCTCTGTTCAAATTACGGTATAACAGATCTGGCCGGCGTTACCATGCGGGCCAGCTTCAACAGCAAAGCCCTCTATCCCCTGATGATCTGTGGCGGCATCTGGGGGCTCTGTTATTCCCTGACGATTATTCATATCCGCAGCCGCCGGCATTGGGTTCGCAAAGGGCTGCTGATCAGCATCCTGCCGAGCCTCTACCAGCTTCTGGTCGTCTATCCCTATCATACCTCCCATGGCACTCTCGGCACCCAACTCGGGGTACTGACACCCCTCTTTGTCGTTCTCTTTAATCTGGTCTGGGGAGTTTCCATCGGTATCTTCGCCCGGCTCCTCTGGGGCAAATCGTGACCTCCAGGTTCCTCCTTCTTTTCGTTCTTTTCCTCCTGCTGCCCCGGCTGCTGCCTGTCGCTGCCGCGGACCTGTCCGGCAGAGTCACCTGGATTTACGACGGCGATACGATCAAGGTTGAAAATATCGGCAAGGTCAGGCTGGTCGGCATTGATGCGCCTGAGCATAAAGATTCGGGAAGGGATTCCTATTATCTCCGTCAAGGCATCCGTCGCGCCCGGTTGCGCCAGGTTTCAAAGGAGGCCCTCACGTTCCTGATCGAAACGGTGAAGGGCAAATACGTGACCCTCGAGACCGATAATGAGACCCGCGATCGACACGGTCGCCGACTCGCTTATGTTTATCTGCCCGACGGCACTCTGCTCAATCAACAGTTGATCGCTGAAGGCTATGCGGCCGTCTACCGCAAGTTTGATTTCCGGATGAAGCAACAATTCATCGCCACTGAAAGAACTGCACAGAAAAACGGGCTCGGCCTCTGGCAACCGTAGGCGATCGGCAAGTGAAGGGATGTTCCTTTGATGGTTCAGATTGTGACAGTTCAGGATCGAATGCAGCAGGACTACAGTTATGAACTGGTGGCTCCGGAGGGTGAAGGGTTCCACCCCGACTTCAAACCGGAATTGACGCCGAAACAGATGCTCGAACTCGGAGTCTTTGGCGGCAAGTACATGACCGACTGCCGTGACGAATTTCCGGCCGACTGGTTCGAGAACGCCCGGCTCTCACCTCAGCGCCACGATCCCGAGCTCAACTTCTTCGGCGTCAACGCGTCCAAACCACTCTCCTACTGGCGGCAAAAGGGCTGGATTTACCCGGAAGATCCCCGCGGCTGGTTTCAGTGGTACTGCCGCTACTATCGCGGTAGACGATCACAGGATGACGAACGCCAGATCAAACGATGGAAAGCCATGACGCGCCACATCGCCCAGCTCAAAAAAAATTGCCAGCCGGGCGATCTCAACTGCCGCCGCAAGCAGCGCCAGGCCCTGTTGCACTGGGCTTACGATTCGCGAAAATACTGAACAATAAAAAA
>PKUH01000120.1 GCA_002869615.1 Desulfuromonas sp.
CGCCCGCTGCCTTTTCTTTGAAGCCTGGCGGATCCGGCGGATGATCTCCGTCTTGTCCTGTTGGCTGCCATGGGAAAAATTAAGCCTAAAAACGTCAGCTCCGGCTTCCATCAGGCTGTACAGCATCTCTTCAGAATCGGATGCCGGTCCGACTGTCGCTACAATTTTGGTATGTCTTATCTCTCTCATTCATCGATCCTTTTAGCCGAATCGCCAGCCTGCCTTCACGGCTCGGCAAGCGTGGCAATCATAGCACAGCCCCTTGCCAGAACAAGTAAAATCATTGCCTGAAACACATCGATTGTGGTAGATATCGACGTTATGGAAAAAAAGGAATTAACTAAAATGCGATGGCCGCGCGAACGGATAATCCGGGTTTTGCTCGTGCTTGCAACGGCCGGCATGGTTTCCGGTTTTCTGTTGTTTGCGTCGGCCTATCTCTACGTTGCCGGCGATCTACCGCGGGTCGATACCCTGGCTGACTATCGGCCACCGATCATTACCCGGGTTTTGAGTGCAGACGGCGAAGTCATTGCCGAGTTCGCAAAGGAACGCCGGATTGTCGTTCCTTTCAAGCGCATCCCGACAAAACTGGTCCAGGCGTTTGTCGCTGCCGAAGATTCGAATTTTTTCGAGCACACCGGGATCGATTTTATTTCAATTCTGCGGGCCGCCTATAAAAATATCAAGGCGGGCGGCATCGTTCAGGGCGGAAGTACGATTACCCAGCAGGTCGCAAAATCACTGCTTCTGACTCCGGAAAAAAAGTTTGAGCGCAAATTCAAGGAGGCGATTCTTTCGTGGCGGATGGAGAAAGCTCTGTCGAAAGAGGAAATTCTCTATCTCTATCTCAACCAGATCTACCTCGGCCATCGTGCATACGGCGTTCAGGCCGCGGCCGAAAACTATTTCGATAAAAACATCGATGAGTTGACCCTGGCCGAATGCTCTATTCTCGCCGGATTGCCCCAGGCACCGAGCCGCTACTCGCCCTACAACCATTATGATCGGGCCAAGAAGCGTCAGAAATATGTTCTCGATCGAATGGTTGCCGACGGTTATATCAGCCAGAGGGAAGCCGACGAAGCCGACGCCGAGGAGTTGACGATTCAGCCCCGGCTCAATGCTCATATCGCCCAGGCCTATTATTTCACCGAACAGGTCCGGCGCTATCTCGAAAACAACTACAGCCAGGACATTCTCGAGACCGAGGGCCTGACTGTGCATACCTCGATGAACCTGCAGATGCAGCGGGCAGCCCAGAACGCGGTCCGGGAAAACCTGCGCGATCATGACAAGCGCCAGGGATTTCGTGGCCCGGAGAAGGTTTTGACCGAAGAGGAGGCGGCTGCCTTTCTCGAGGAGCAGGCGGAAAGTCTAACCCGAAATCCGCTGGAACTCGAGCAGATTACCGATGCTGTTCTGGTCGGCAGCGACCAGGAAACCCTGCATCTGCGCATCGGCACTGTCACCGGGACTCTCGACCCGACAGCAGCCGAGTGGGCCGGTCTCCTGAGAGCGGTCTCGGCCGAATCGGAGCCGACCCGTAATCCGAAGAGTCAACAGCACAAGCTGCCGCTCGGCTCTGTTTTAAAGGTGCGGGTCAAACAGATCAATGAAGATGGATCACTTCTTCTCGGGCTCGAGCAGGAGCCTCTTGCCCAGGGTGCAATTGTCGCCCTGGAACCGAATACCGGTCTGGTCAAGGCGATGGTCGGCGGTTATGATTTCCTGCAGAGCCAGTTCAACCGAGTTCTTCAGGCACGCCGACTCCCCGGCTCGGCGATCAAGCCACTTATCTACGCAGCGGCTCTCGACAAGGGTTATACGCCGGCTACGGTTATTCTCGACACACCGCTCATTTACAAGGAACTTTCGGACGCCGGCCTGGAGAAATCTTGGAAGCCGAAAAATTACTCGAAAAAATTCTACGGTCCGACTCCGCTGCGAACCGCTCTGGCCAAGTCGCATAATGTCATTACCATCAAGATTCTCGAGGACATCGGTGTCAGATATGCAGCCAACTATGCCAAAAAACTCGGAATCAATTCTCCGCTCAATTACGATCTCACCCTCGCGCTCGGTTCTTCGGCCCTGACCCCGCTTGAGCTGGCAACAGCCTACACTGTTTTTGCCAATGGCGGCGTCCGGATCAAGGCCTCCTATATCACCAAGGTCACCGATCGTGACGGTCGGGTTCTCGAGTCGATCGATCCTGCCGACTTTCCGGAAGGGATTAACGAAGGGCAGCGCTTGATCAATCTTTCCCAGGAGCGGGTGATCTCCCCGGAAACAGCCTATCTGGTCACCAATCTCCTCGAAAGTGTCGTCCGCACAGGGACCGGTTGGCGGGCCAAAGCGCTGCGCCGACCGACCGCGGCCAAAACCGGCACAACCAATGATCTTAAGGACGCCTGGTTTGCCGGGTACGTGCCGCAGCTCGTCGCCGTGTCCTGGGTCGGCTACGATCATGAGCGTCCACTCGGCAAGCATGAAACCGGTTCGAAAGCGGCGGCACCGGCCTGGGTTTCCTTTATGAAGGAAGCGGTCAAAAACCTTGAGCCGATTGACTTTGCGGTCCCGGATCAGATGGAATTTTATCCGGTCGACACGGAAACCGGTCTGCTCGCACCGGAGGATAGCGGCAACATGCACATCGAAGTTTTTTCCCCCGGCACGGCACCGACCCGGTACGCCCTCGACGAAAAAAAACCGAAAGCCCGCGATTTTTTCCGACTCGACCTCGCCCAGTAACACATTGACTATTTCGCCAAAAGAGGGGGGTGAGTTCTATTCATACCCCTTTTACAGATAGATCACTTCGAGCGGCGCACACCGTTGCGTGGACAGGTCTCGGACAAGGGGCAGGCCGAACAAACCGGAACCGGGGCCTTGCAAATCGCCCGACCGTGGTAGATCAGGGTATGACTGGTCTGGTTCCAGCGCTCTGCCGGCAGCAGCTTCATCAGGTCCAGCTCAACTTTTTCCGGCTCGGTCTGGCGGCTCCATCCGAGCCGATAGGCGATCCGTTTGACATGGGTATCAACAACCATTCCCGGTATACCAAAGGCGTTTCCCAGAACCACGTTGGCCGTTTTCCGACCGACCCCGGGCAGGGCGATCAGCTGGTCAAGGTCAGCCGGGACCGATCCGCCATATTCACTGACAAGCATCCGGGCACAGGCGATCAGATTGCGGGCCTTGTTGCGGAAAAATCCGGTACTTTTGATCAGCTCTTCAAGTTCGGTTATATTCGCAGATGCAAGCTGTTCCGGGTTGGCAAATCTCCGGAAAAGGTCGGATGTCACCACATTAACCCGCACATCAGTGCATTGGGCCGACAGAATCGTCGCAACAAGCAGTTCATACGGATTTTTGTGAACCAGCGCACATTCGGCCTCGGGATAAAGCGCTTCAAGAAAATCGAGTGTTTCCAGTGCGTTAGAACGGCCGCTCAGATAGCGCATAAATCACTTTTCATGAGATCAAGGTCCGGTCTGAAACCGGTAATATTTCGGCAAGATGATGGAACTTCAAAAACTTATCAACCGTTTCCACAGGGTTATCAACAGGACGATAATCGTGCCTTCAGCTGGTCAGCAAAGACCCTGAAATCATCTTCACTGAAGAGGCAGAAGACGACGAGCTCGAGGGAAGATCGCTTCTGCAAAAAAGTACAGACCTCATCCAGCATGATTGCCGCCGCCCGCTCAATCGGAAAACCGAAGATTCCGGTTGAAAGTGCCGGAAAACTGATGCTCCGCAGGTTTTTCCCGGCGGCAATGTCGAGGCTGCTGCGGGTTGCTCCGGCGAGCTTGGCATCTTCACCCCCTTCACCCATACGCGGACCGACGGCGTGAATAACATATCCCGCTTTGAGGTTACCACTACCGGTCAAAACTGCCGTCCCGACCGGAGTCCCGCCGATCCGGTCACACTCCTGCTGAATCGTTGGGCCTCCCTTGTTGCGGATTGCTCCGGCGACACCGGCGCCGAGCTGCAACTGACTGTTGGCGGCATTGACGATGGCATCGGTCGATTGCTCGGTGATATCACCCCGGATCAGCTGCAGACTCTTCCCGCGAATGGTTATCTGCATAACCTCCCTCAGCTGTGAGCGACTTCCATTGGCCGTGCGGCTTTGATCGGTTCTTTTTGTCGCAGGTAAATTCTTGGATCGGCCATCCGTACCGTCAGGATTAACGGCAGGTGCAACGCTGCCTGGCGACAACGTTTTGAGCGGATCACCTTGCTGTCGAGAATCCGGACCTCACCCTGAACATAAGCCCGATCACGATTGAATACCGGGAAGTGAGCCGGAAAGGTTCCGCCCCAGAACGACGGACGACCGGCACCCTGCAACATGAACTTGAGCGTCAGATTGCCGGCGCCGATCCAGTTGTCGGCAAAATCACCGAGCAGCAGAACCGGACAACAGATGTCCCGGCTGCTCAGCAGCTCCGGTCCGAGCAGGGTCTTGATCTGCTCGCGGCGTTCGGCCGCCCTGGTCGTCAGCCGGACATTAAAGATATGGATTTTCTGCCCGTCCTTGTCGAGATCGGCCTTTTGGCAGACGCCATCTTTACCGAGACTGTATTCGCGGACACCACTCAGGGGGTAGTAAGAAAGAAAGGCATTGGCATCCTCCCGGGAATGGCCATAACTTCTCATCCCGAGCTTTTCGGCCAGCAGGTTGAGATGATCCACATCCCGGGATGCATTGACATGCTGCAGGGCAACGATGTCGGGTGCCTGGTCTTCAATAATATCGGCAATCCGTTGCGGATCACAGACACCATCGTTACCGCGGCAACCATTGATGTTGTAGGTCATTAGCCGGATGCTGATCATCCGTGCCTCCCGACCTGAACAGCCCGGAACCGGACCGAACAGTCTGACTGTTATTCAGCGACGCGCTTGACTGAAAGGATCTCGACCGTGTGAATCGGCAGACTGGCGAATGGGCCGACACCTTTCTTGATAGGTGTTTCGGCGATCTTGTCAACCACTTCCATCCCGGAGGTCACTCTACCGAAAACGGCATAACCATAGCCGCGGGCGTCAGGACTGCGGTAATTGAGAAAATCGTTGTCGACCAGATTGATGAAAAACTGGCTGCTTGCCGAATCAACAACACTGGTGCGGGCCATGGCGATCGTTCCGCGATCGTTTTTGAGTCCGTTGTCAGCTTCATTCTTGATCGGCGGAAAACCGTTCTTCATTTTTTTATTGGTATCAAAACCGCCACCCTGAATCATGAACCCCTTGATCACGCGGTGGAAGATCGTGCCGCTATAGAAATCGGAATCGACATATTTGAGAAAATTGGCGACCGTGATCGGCGCCTTTTTATCATCGAGCTCCAACCGGATCGTGCCAAGATTGGTTTCCATATCAACCTCAACCGCAGCAAAGACCGGGGCAGTTACAAACAGTACGGCCAGCATGGTCATGATAAGTGTTTTACGCATCATTTTTCTCCTTTATCAGGCTCCTTCGGGCTTCAGTTGCCGCTCCATCAGAGCGTTGACTGCCACCCGGGCTTCTTTTTCATTGTACAAAATTTCGTACATCTGTTCGATTAACGGCGCCTCAACTCCCAGTTTATTGGCCAGCTGGTATGCCGACAAGGTGGTCTTGACCCCTTCGGCAACCATATTCATTTCATTGAGAATCTCTGCAAGCGTTCGCCCCTGTCCAAGTTCAAAACCGACACTACGGTTACGCGACAGGTCACCGGTGCAGGTCAGAACCAGATCGCCCATTCCGGCCAGCCCGGCAAAGGTCATCGGATCGGCCCCCATGGCAACCCCGATCCGGGTAATCTCGGCGAGCCCCCGGGTGATCAGTGCTGCCCGGGTGTTGTAACCATAACCGAGTCCATCGGAGATCCCGGCGGCCAGAGCAATCACATTTTTGAGCGCACCGCCAAGCTCCACCCCGATCGCATCCCGGTTGGTGTATACACGAAAAACATCGGTACTGAAAACGGCCTGGACCTCGGCCGCTATCGTATCATCGTTAGCCGCGACAGCGACCGCTGTCGGCATTTTCTGGACAACCTCCCTGGCAAATGAGGGGCCAGACAGATAGGCCGTCCGCTTTTTAATCGGTTGCGGTAAAAGCTCGGCAAAAATTTCCGACATCGGCAGCAGGGTATCGTTTTCGATCCCCTTCGAGGCCGAGACAATAATAACCTGATCATCGAAACAGTTCACAACCTTCTCGAGCAACCGCCGCAAGACCTGGGAAGGGGGAACAAAAAGAACCAGATCCTTATTACTGACCGCCGCTTTGATGTCGGTCGTAAAGGTCAGATTGTCCGAAAGCGTGAAGCCGGGGAGGTAAAGATCATTTTCCCGACTCGTCTGCATGCGCGCCACAAGATCTTCCTCGTAGGCCCATAGCGTCACCGGATACCCCTTTTCGGCGAGAAGGTTGGCCAGCGTTGTTCCCCAGCTTCCGGCCCCGATGACACCAATATTTTTGACCATTTTTTTCATTAAACTGCCCGTTTCTTTTTCTTGATCCGCTCTTCCACCGTTTTTATTTTATGCTGAAGCGCTTCCGGTGCCGGATAGGTTCCCTCGAGTTCCTTTAACAGCTTGAGTGACTCGCGCAACCGCCCCTGTTCCTCAAGTACCGAAGCAAGCCCGAACTTCGTTTCGATGGCAAATGGATCTTCCGACTTCTCCTTGAGGATCTTTCTGAAGACATCTTCAGCGTCTTTCAGCTTACCATCTAGAGCATAAGACATGCCGATCCGATATTCAACCTCTGTCAGCAGATGGCTCTCGGGCCACCTTTTGATCAGATTCTCGAATTCGATCCGCGCCTGTTCAAAATTATTCAGCCGGAAATAACAGTCGGAAAGCTCATACTGAAAACGATCGGCCGGCTCCATCCCGAGATCGAGAAGTTTTTGATAGAGCGCTGCCGCCCGGCCGTAATCACGCAGCCGGTTCTTGTAGATCTCCGCTTCCTGGATAAGGGCGTCGCTGACAAAGGGGGAATCGGGATACTCTCTTTCAAGATTATGAAAAACCAGCAATGCGTCGTGGAATCGCTTGAGAAAGAGATTGAGAACCTCGCCGGTCCGAAACATCGCCCGTGGTGCCAGGACAAAATCGCCGTGGCCGATGTAGATATCCTGATATTCCTCGACGGCTTCCTGGTAATCCCCGACCAGGACCATATTTTCTGCCCGGGTAAAGGATTTATGCAGGCGATCCTCAAGGGTCAGGTAGTAATAGGCGATGCCGCCGGCCAGGACCAGAAAGAACAACGGCACCAGAACAACCAGAAGCCGGTAGGTTGGTGAGTTACGTCTCCTCCGTTTCAGCTCCTCCTGCAGGAGTTTCTTCTTCAATCTCTCGACTTCCATCGTCATCTTCCTTTTCGGCAAGCTTTGCAACTGCAACAATCCGCTCATCCGGTTCAAGGACCATCAGGCGAACCCCCATGGTATTCCGGCCAATCAGTGAAATATTGCCGACCGGAGTCCGCAGAACCTTGCCGCGATCAGTTATAAACATCAGGTCGGATTCATCATCAACCAGTTTGACATCGACAACCTGACCATTCCGGCCGCCGGTCTTGATTGTAATGATCCCTTTGCCACCACGACTCTGCACCCGGTACTCGCCGATCGCCGTGCGTTTACCATAACCATTTTCGGTGATCGACACCAGGGTCGCAGCCGTTGCAGCGGACACCACCTCCATACCGATAATCTGATCTTCGTCGCTGATCATCATGCCGCGCACGCCACGCGCCGTGCGGCCCATTGCGCGGGCGTTCTTTTCCGAAAAGCGGATCGACTTGCCGCTCTGGCTGGCCAGGATGATGTCCATACTGCCGTCGGTCAGGCGGGCGGCAATCAGGCTGTCATCATCATCTATCGTCAGGGCAATAATCCCGCCCTGGCGCGGATTCGAATAGGCCATCAGGTCGGTCTTTTTGACCGTACCATTTCTGGTAGCGGTAATAATAAACTTGTCCTCTTCGAACTCCTTGACCGGGAGGATGGTCATGACCTTTTCGTCCGGCTGCAGATTAAGCAGGTTAACAATCGCCTTGCCGCGCGACGCGCGGCCGCCCTGCGGTATTTCATGGACCTTGAGCCAGTAAACCTTACCCTTATCGGTAAAGATCAGGATGTACGAGTGCGTCGACGCAATAAAGAGCCGCTCGACGAAATCCTCCTCTTTCGGCTTCATCCCGGTTTTGCCCTTGCCGCCGCGGCGCTGCGCCCGGTAAAGCGAAACCGCGTTGCGCTTGATATAACCGGAATGGGAAACGGTTACGACCATATCTTCCTCGACGATCATGTCTTCAATTGACAGATCACCGGTGAATTCAACAATTTCCGAACGGCGCTCATCACCGAATCGTTCCTTGATATCGAGCAGCTCTCCCTTGATAATCTTGAGAATTTCCGCCTCACTGGCAAGGATCTCCTTGAGCCGCTTGATCAGCGCCATCACCTCTTCATACTCGGCAACGATCTTGTCCCGCTCAAGCCCGGTCAGGCGGTGCAGACGCATATCGAGGATCGCCTGTGACTGAATGTCGGAGAGACCGAAACGCTCGATCAATCGTTTTTTGGCTTCGGCCGGATTGGCGCTGGTCTTGATGATCTGGATCACCTCATCGAGGTTGTCGAGGGCGATCTTGAGACCTTCGAGGATATGGGCCCGGGCTTCGGCTTTTTTCAAATCGAAGATGGTTCGCCGGGTAACAATATCATTGCGGTGCTCGATGAAATTATCGAGGACTTCACGCAGGGTCAGGATCCGCGGCTGGCCACTAACGATTGCCAGCATGATAATACCGAACGACGACTGCATCGGCGTCATCTTGTAAAGCTGGTTGAGGATGACCTGCGGGATCGAATCCCTCTTCAGCTCGATGACAATACGCATGCCGTCACGGTCCGATTCATCGCGCAGGTCGGAGATCCCTTCAATCTTCTTGTCGCGAACCAGTTCGGCGATTTTCTCAATCAGTCGTGCCTTGTTTACCTGAAAGGGGATTTCGTTGATAATGATGCTTTCCCGCCCGGTCCGTTTGTTGGTCTCGACCATGGCCCGCGCCCGCATCTGGATGATGCCGCGGCCGGTGCTGTAGGCTTCCCGAACGCCGCTCTGACCGAGAATAAAACCGCCAGTCGGAAAATCGGGGGCTGGGATAAGCTGCATCAAATCTTCGAAATCGACGGCCGGGTTGTCAATAATAGCGATCAGGCCAGCAATGACTTCATCGAGATTGTGCGGTGGAATCTTGGTCGCCATGCCGACAGCGATACCTTCCGAACCGTTAACCAGAAGGTTCGGGAATTTACATGGCAGAACCAGCGGCTCTTCGAGGGAGTCGTCATAGTTCGGACCGAATTCGACGGTCTCTTTTTCGATATCATTGAGCAGTTCGTGGGCCAGCCGGTCCATCCGGACCTCGGTATAACGCATGGCCGCCGCCGAGTCACCATCGATTGAACCGAAATTGCCCTGACCGTCGACCAGCGGGTAGCGCAAGGAAAAATCCTGGGCCATCCGGACGATGGTATCGTAGACGGCCGAATCACCATGCGGATGGTATTTACCGATAACATCACCGACGACCCGGGCCGATTTTTTATACGGTTTGTTGTAGTCATTCCCGAGATCGTTCATGGCGAACAACACCCGACGATGCACCGGCTTCAATCCATCACGGATATCCGGTAAAGCGCGACCAACGATTACACTCATCGCGTAGTCCATGTAGGACTTGCGCATTTCATCTTCTATATTAACGGTTACCCGATTCTGTTCCGAGAGCATTCGTCCTCCCTGTTCCGGTCAATTCTGATTCCCGATGCGCAGCATCGGCGAAAAAATTTTTAAATTCTAAACATCCAGGTTCGAGACATTCAGTGAATTCTTCTCGATAAATTCGCGCCGTGGTTCTACCTGGTCACCCATCAAAACAGTAAAAATTTCATCGGCCTCGACCGCATCCTCGATTTTAACCTGCAGCAGTACCCGCTTGTCCGGGTCCATTGTTGTTTCCCATAACTGGCTCGGGTTCATCTCACCGAGACCTTTGTAGCGTTGAATATACTGGCCTTTTTTGGCCCGACTGAAGAAGAAGGCGAGTAAATCCTCACGATCGTCGATAATCGCCTCTTCCTTACCGTCCTTGTTGGTGATCACCGCCTCTTCGTCAAGACAGATTTCCTCGACCTGCTTATAGGACTGAATCAGCAATTTGTATTCGTACATCGAAAGGTTTTCGAGCACCTTATGATCGATATAGGAACGGAGATTCCCTTTGACATAAAGGATACGCGACGGGTTGGTCAGAACCTGAAATTCGGCGGCCGGCTCAATTTTCCGCAACTTTTCGGCCAGCGGTTCGAGGTCGAGCAGATCGGCAAAACCGTTCTGCAACTTTCCGGAAACAAAGATTTTGAGAACCTCAGGGTTCACTCCCTTGTGAACCATTTTATAAAAATGCTCATTGTATTCGATGATCTGGCGCAGAGACGGAATGATCTGCTTGCCCCGGATAATCTTGCCGCTTTTCTTCATCTCGACCGTCATTCCGTCGACCCCTTCATCGAGCAGATACTCCTGAAGGGAAATTTCATCTTTAAGGTAGAGCTCTTTTTTGCCGCGTTTCGCTTTATAAAGAGGGGGCTGGGCGATATAGAGGTAGCCGCGCTCGACCAGTTCCGGCATCTGCCGGAAGAAGAAGGTGAGTAACAGGGTCCGGATATGCGAGCCATCGACATCGGCGTCTGTCATGATGATAATACGATGATAACGCAATTTGCTGATATCAAAATCGTCCTTGCCGATACCGGTGCCGAGGGCAGTTATCAGGGTGCGTATTTCATTGGAGGTCAGCATTTTGTCGAACCGTGCTTTTTCGACATTGAGAATTTTACCCTTGAGCGGCAGAATCGCCTGGTATCGCCGCTCCCGACCCTGCTTGGCACTACCACCGGCCGAATCACCCTCGACCAGGTAGAGTTCGCACAGAGACGGATCCTTCTCCTGGCAATCAGCCAGTTTTCCAGGCAGGGCGAGACCTTCAAGGGCGCCTTTGCGCCGGGTCAGGTCACGCGCTTTGCGCGCCGCTTCCCGGGCCCGGGCCGCTTCGACCCCTTTTTCAAGTATCTTTTTGGCGATCGGCGGATTCTCCTCGAGAAATTCGGCCAGTTTTTCGTTCATCAGGGTTTCGACATACCCCTTGATCTCCGAGTTGCCGAGCTTGGTCTTGGTTTGTCCTTCGAATTGCGGATCGGGGACCTTGACCGAGATAACGGCAGCCATCCCTTCGCGCAGATCATCACCGGAAATCGAAGTTTTAACATTTTTGAGCAGATTGTTGGTGGTCGCATAGTTGTTCATGGTCCGGGTCAAGGCTGCCTTGAAGCCAACCATGTGGGTTCCGCCTTCGTGCGTATTGATGTTGTTGGCGAAAGAAAAAATTTTCTCATCGTAGGCATCGTTGTATTGGATCGCAACCTCGATATCGACCCCTTCTTTACTGCCCGAGAAGAAGATCGGTTTGTTGTGCAGTGGGTTCTTCGCCCGGTTGAGATACTCAACAAAGGTAACGATTCCTCCTTCGTAGTGGAACTGGTGACTTTTTTCCGAGCGCTCATCCTCGATTATTATATTGACGCCACCATTAAGAAAAGCGAGTTCGCGCAGGCGCTGTGACAGGGTTTCGAAAGAAAAGTCGGTGGTTTCGAAAATTTCCGGGTCGGGCCAGAAAATAATCCGGGTTCCGCGGCGCTTGGTCGTGCCATCTTCCTTGAGAGACCCCATCGGCACACCTTTTTCGTAATTCTGTCGGTAGACCTTCCCATCCCGACGGATCTCGAGTTCGAGCCGTTTCGAAAGAGCGTTGACAACCGAAACACCGACGCCATGCAAGCCCCCGGAAACCTTGTACGAGTCGCTGTCGAATTTACCGCCGGCGTGGAGAACGGTCATCACGACCTCGGCGGCCGGTTTTTTCTGGGTTTTATGCATATCGACCGGAATACCTCGACCATTGTCGGTAACCGTAACCGAATTGTCGACATGGATAACAACCTTGACCTCATCACAGTGCCCGGCCAGGGCTTCGTCAATCTAGTTATCAACAACCTCGTAAACCAGGTGATGTAAACCCTGGGCGCTGGTTGACCCTATATACATCGCCGGGCGTTTACGAACAGCCGAAAGACCTTCAAGTACTTTTATGCTATCCGCACCGTAACTTTTTGTTTTGATATCGCTCATTCATACCTCGTCAGATACTGTCGTTGTGAAAACTCCTTGTTCCACACGTATAAAATATCCGTCTCTTATACCGCCGTCGAGCAGCGGTTGAACCTCGGTTGTTGTTATAAAAACCTGTGCTTTCAGCGAAAGCAGAAATTCGAAAAAAAGATTCTGCCGGTGTCGATCAAGTTCACCGGTTAAATCATCAAACAGCAACAGTGGCGGTTCGCCATATACCTCTTTAAGGTGAAGCGCCTGTGCTACCTTGAAAGCCAGTATGAATGATCGCTGCTGCCCCTGGGAGCCGTAGCTTTTAAGGGGTCGCTGATTAAGTAAAAAATCGATATCATCACGGTGCGGTCCGGAGAGCGTAACACCATACCGTTTTTCCTGCTCTTTCTGTCGCTCAAATTCATCGAGCAGGTTCTGTTCAAGTTCGCTGATATCCTTGGTATCCGCTTTACAAAACAGGTTGACCTGTTCCTGCTGACCGCAGATATGAAGGTAGCAGTCCTTAACTTGCGGCAATATTTTTTCAATATACCGGCTTCTCGCATGTCTTATAGCGGCGCCGGTTTTGGCCAGTTCATCGGTCCAGGGTGCGAGTTCATTTTCCGGGCGTTTCTCTTTAAGCAGCCGGTTGCGCTGTTTCAGTTGTCTGTCATATTTCTGCACATCAGCCAGATATTTATTATCTGTCTGAAAAACTGCCCGATCGAGCAACCGGCGCCGGCCACTGGGTGGGCCCTTGATCAGATTGACCTCTTCCGGAGCAAAAACAACCGGACGTAGACAGTCGAGGTAAGCTTCCGGGCGGTTGATTCTCTTTCCATCGAGCCAGGCCTGTTTGTTCTCTTTATCTATTCTCAGTTTTATCTGGTGTTTGACACCATTTTTTTCCGTTTCACCTTTTATTTCACTGTAACTCTCATTATTTTTAATCAACTCATCGTTGCGTGATAAGCGAAAACTTTTCAGACTTCCTAACAGTGAAATTGATTCAAGCAGATTTGTTTTGCCCTGGGCATTATCTCCATAAAAAATATTGAACAGGTGGTGTGGATGTAGTTCCGTTCGCTCTATATTGCGAAAATTATAAAGAAGCAATTGCTCCAGCCGCATAAATTTATTGTGCCTTGCGTGAAAAAAGCCTTTTTAAAAAGGCTTTTTTCACCGCGAATTTTTTTACAGCCGCATCGGCATAACCACAGCCAGAAAACCATCATCTCCATCCGGTGTAATCAGCCCTGGCGACAGATTATCTTTGACTGCCAGCTTTATTTTTTCCTCATCGAGAACCTGAAGTATATCGATCATATAGCGGGCATTGAATCCTATCGACATTTCATCGCTTTTATAATCAATTTCAAGTTCTTCATGGGCATCGCCAATTTCCGGATTTGACGAGGATATTTCCAGGGTGCCATGTTTAAGATCTATTTTTACGCCTTTTGATTTTTCACTGGAAAGAATTGCCATCCGCTTTAATGCATGCAAAAAATTATCCCTGGGAATACTGATAATTTCTTCGTTGTTCTGGGGAATAACCCGATTGTAATCAGGAAAATCTCCATCAACCAGTCGCATCACGACAATCGTGTCATCTTTTATGACTACTGCACTATTATCCATAAAACCGAGTTTAATATCCGCTTCGGTTTCTTCGGTTATTTTTTTAAGTTCGATAATACCTTTTCTCGGAAAGACAACCCCATTTATAAGTTCTTCTATCTCCGGTGTATCAACCGCTCTTTTATCAAGAGCAAGTCGATGTCCATCGGTTGCTACCAGCAACAGATATTTTTTTTGGTCTTCTTCGATCGTTTTAAAATAGATGCCATTCAGATTATATTTGGTTTCATCGGTCGATACTGAAAAATATGTTTTTTCAATCATCTGACCAAGCAGTTGACCACTGATCGGAATCATTTTTGTTTCGTCCGGTTGTGGAAAATGGGGAAATTCATCAGATGAAAGTCCAACAATATTAAAAACCGATTTACCGCAGCTTATTTCAATCCAGCAATTATCTTTTGCCTTGAAAATAATTTCCTTTTCCGGAAGTTCTTTTATTATTTCAAAAATCTTTTTGGCAGAGACCGTAATTTTTCCGGGACTCTTTATACTGGCCGGGTATTTGGCCCGCATGCCGACTTCGAGATCTGTAGCAGTAATAAAAAGGCCTTCTTTATCTGCTTCGACGAGAACGTTTGAAAGAATAGGTATCGTATTTCTTTTTTCAACAATACCCTGAACCCGAGCCAGGCCTTTCAAAAAAACTTCTTTTTCAATTGAAAAGTGCATGTTTTCCTCCGAATGCACAGCATTATGTTTCTATTATTTATTTAAAATATATGTTCAGTAGTAATAGTAGTTGCCTGTTAATTTGTTGATAACTGTAAAAATGATCCATTTATAACTGTTTTAAACTGTGGAAAATAAGCTTGAATTACTGCTGATAAATGATCAGTTATTGTTGACAGTATGATATTCCAAAAATTATCCCCCGTTTATACCAATATTGTAGACATAATATAAACATCAGTTTTTTATTTATTATTTTGTTAATCCATTTTTCAGATTATTGATAGTTTATTTTAATTGCATATCATTTTCGAGCTGTTTATCTATTTTTTTTATGGCGTGGATAATTGTTGAGTGATCCTTGCCGCCAAACTGTTCTCCAATATCCGGATAGGATAGAGGTGTCAGTTGTCGCGTCAGATACATTGCAATCTGTCTTGCCATAACCAGAGCTTTATGCCGTTTGGCTGACTTTAAATCCGAATTTTTAATTCCGAAATGCGCTGCAACAGCTTTTTGTATCTGTTCAGTCGATATTTTTCTGTTTTTTTCTACGAGTATATCTTTCAGTATATCTTTCGCCATTTCAAGAGATATAGAAGTAGATGTCAGGCTGGCATAAGCCCCTATTCTTACCAGATATCCCTCAAGATCACGGACATTATTACTGGCCGAATTAGCCAGGAAAAGAGCAACATCTTCCGGCAAGTCAATCCCGTTATTTTCCGCCTTTACTTTTAATATGGCCTGTTTTGTTTCTACATCCGGAGCTTGAATATCGGCAATCAATCCCCATTCAAAACGGGAACGTAATCTCTCTTCCAGTCCCGGTATTTCCTTTGGAAATTTGTCCGATGTAACAACGATCTGTTTATGCGACTCATATAAAGAGTTAAATGTATGAAAAAATTCTTCCTGGGTTCTTTCTTTACCGGCGATAAATTGAATATCATCAATCATCAGAACATCCATGGTTCTGAATTTATTCCTGAACTCATCCATCTTGTTATAGCGTAGAGAATTGATCAGTTCATTCATAAATTTTTCGGATGTGTAATAACAGATTGACATCTGCGGATCATTTTTAAGAATTTCATTGCCGATAGCATTAACCAGGTGTGTTTTACCAAGTCCGACACCACCGTATACAAAAAGAGGGTTGTAAGTCGTCGCCGGATTATTGGCAACAGCCATTGCAGCGGCATAAGCAAACTGGTTGGATGAACCGGTCACAAATTCATCGAAGGTGTATTTGGGATTGATGTTGATTGACTGATTTCTATTTAACGGCGGGGAGAACTTTTTAGCCGGCACCGGTTGTTCTTCTTTATTACTATTTTTAATATTGTTTTCAGATGAATTGGCTGAAATATTAAATTCGAGATTATATTCTACCGAGCCGATTGTTGATAATGTTTCCCTGATCATCTGAAAGTAGTTTTCCCTGATCCAGTCGAGAAAAAATCGATTGGGAACCTGAAGTTTCACCGTATCGGCTTTTATGTCGACGAGTTCTATCGGTTTGATCCATGTCGCAAAATGTTGCGGGTTCAAAGATAGTTCAAGTTTATCGAGAGTTTTATTCCAGATTTGTTCAGTTGTCATTATTCGGATCTTTGTGAAACATTACCAGAATTTTACCGAAAAGAATGAGTAGATACAAATAGTTATCCACATGTTTTTTAACAGTTGTGGATAATTATTTTTTTTTGCTTTAGAGTCAGTATTTGCCGACCTCTTTGCCTTATCAGATAACACCAAAAATAAGCTTATCGACGCTAGCAGAGGCGACTCTTTTTTGCAAGATTTTTTTCATTTGCGCAAGAGTCCCTTTTCCCGGAAAAATAGTTAGTAAACTCCTTAATTTTCTTGACAGTTTTTTTTAAATATGCTTAGTAGTGCTCTTTGGTTCAAAGATGAAAATAAACTATATGGAACAGGCTAATCTTGTTTTTGTATTAAGAAGGAGATTTAAATTATGAAAAGAACTTATCAACCGAGCCGGGTCAGTCGTAAACGGACGCACGGCTTCCGCAAGAGAATGCAATCAAAAAACGGGCGCTCCCTCATCAAAAGGCGTCGGGCGCGTGGCCGCAAGCGGTTGGCAGCTACAACACCGATCAAGTAAATTGGGAGCCGGTTAACATTGTCTCTTAGCAGACGACATACCTTTCCGGCAAAAAAGAGAATAAAGAGACGGCACGATTTTATTACTGTAAAGAACCGGGGCTTTCGCTTGCGTACGCCCCATTTTTATGTCTACGTTCTTGACAATCGGAATGAAACATCACGGCTCGGGGTTACGGTATCGCGGCGCGTTGGTAACGCCGTTGTTCGGAATCGGGTCAAACGCTTATTGCGTGAATACTTTCGTCTGAATTCAATAAGCTCTGCCGACCACCTGGATATATCGATCATTGCACGCCCCGGTGCCGGTCAGCTCAAACTGTCCGATGTTGTTGACGAAATGACGGTATTACAAAACCTTGATCAGGATTGAGTCACCTTATGGTAAAACAAATTGTCATTTCTGTGATCGTTTTATATCAAAGGTTTATTTCACCTCTGAAGGGGCCATCCTGCCGGTTTTATCCATCTTGTTCTTCCTATACACGACAATCTATCGAAAAGCACGGCTTGGGCCGTGGCCTGTTGTTGGCTGCTTTTCGCTTATGCAAATGTCATCCATTTCACCCGGGTGGTTTTGATCCGGTTAAATAAGTCCTCTTTCCGTTCAGTTTCGGAGTTTTTTAAGTTATGGAAAATAATAACAAAAATACATTTATCGCTATCGGTTTGATGCTGCTGGTCTGGGTTGTCTTTACCGTAGTTTTTCCCCCGACCCAGGAACCATCAGTTGAACAACCGCCTGCTGATGAAGCTACTCGGACCGAGGTGGTTGCTTCTTCATCTTCATCTCCGGCGCAGGACGTTGCTTCAATACCGACTATTATCCCGGTCGTATCGACCGAAGAGAAAGAGTTGTTAATAAAGACCGATCTCTACAGTGCTGTTTTGACCAACATCGGTGCACGGGTAAAATTACTGGAACTGAATGATTATCATGTTGAAAATGATCCTGATTCCGATCTGGTACGGATTATCGACGTTTCAATGCCGCATCAGGCTTCTCTCCGTCTGGCCGGTGTAAATGGGCTCCTGCTCTCTCCGGAAGCGCCTTATTCGCTGCCAGAAGAAAAAGAGATCGTTCTTTCTTCCGATCAGGAAAAGTCCATTACTTTAAGCACCCGGACCAGCGATGGACTTTTGATCGAAAAAGTAATGACCTTCCGCGGCAACAGTTATGCCGTAGATGTTGTTATCCGGGTCAGTAATCCGGGCCAGGTAGCGACCAGGGGTGGCCTCGAGTTTTCCCTGGTACAGGTCTTTGATGACTCGGCCAAACCGGACCGACTCTCTTTTGTCGGCGGTGCGGCTCTGGTGAACGATGAGGTGCAGACCGCTTCTCTTGATGATCTTGCCGAAGAATCAGTTTCTTACGGCAAAGCTACGGTCTGGACCGCCTACGAAGACAAGTATTTCATGTCGGCTCTGGTGCCGCTTGAAAATGCTCTTGAAAAAGTCCGGATTCAGCGTCAGGATGAGCGGGTCGAGAATATCATCAGCCTTCCCGGTACCAGCCTGTCTCCCGGATCAAGTACCACTCACACCTTTATGGCTTATTTCGGTCCCCGTGACATGAAGGTTCTCGAGCAGGTCAATCATCAACTTTCCAAGGCAATTGATTTCGGATTTTTCTCCATTATTTCTGATCCTTTGCTCTGGTTTCTGAATTTTATCAATACTTACGTTCATAATTACGGCATCGCGATTATTCTTTTGACGGTTCTGATCAAGACCTTGTTCTGGCCACTGACTCACAAAAGCTACGCTTCAATGAAAGCGATGCAGAAATTGCAACCAGAGATTGCAAAGATTCGTGAACGCTTCAAGAATGATCGGACCCGACAGGGTCAGGAAACAATGGAGATGTACAAGAAGCATCGGGTTAATCCGATGAGCGGTTGCCTGCCGATGCTTATTCAGATCCCCGTCTTTTTCGCCCTTTACCGGGTGTTGTATGAAGCAATCGAACTGCGGCACGCCGACTTTGCGTTCTGGCTAACCGATCTGTCTGCCAAAGATCCCTACTATATTACCCCGGTCGTTATGGGCGTAACCATGTTCATTCAACAGAGAATGACTCCCAGTACAATGGATCCGACCCAGCAGAAGATCTTTCTGGCGATGCCGGTTGTTTTTACAGCCCTCTTCCTTAACTTTCCGTCGGGGCTTGTCATTTACTGGTTGATCAACAATCTTCTGACCATTGCCCAGCAGTACTACATCCATAAGAAATTTTCCTGATGCCGTTATCATGAAATCCGGTTTTTCCGAAGAGACAATTGTCGCTCCGGCGACCGCTGTCGGTGAAGGCGGCATCGGTATCATCCGTTTGTCTGGAACCTCTGCAGAGCTAACCCTGCAGAGGTTTTTCCGTCCCAGCCGCAGCGTTGATGTTTTCGAATCGCACCAGCTTTATCATGGTCATCTTCTCGACTCTTCCGGCAGTCTTCTTGATGAAGTCCTGGCTGTTGTCATGCGTGCTCCGCGTTCCTATACCGGCGAGGAGATCGTTGAGGTTCACTGCCATGGCGGACCGGTCATTATACGGCAGATTGTCGATCTGTTTATCGATGCCGGACTCCGGCTGGCGCGCCCGGGAGAGTTTACCCTGCGCGCCTTTCTGAATGGCCGACTTGATCTCTCCCGGGCCGAGGCTGTCATTGATCTGATCCGATCCCGTTCTGAGTCGGCAAGCCAGTTAGCGGTTCGTCAACTCGACGGAGCCCTCTCCAGGATTATATACGATCTGCGTGAGCGCCTGGTCGAGAACCTTTCCCTGATTGAAGCACATATCGATTTTCCGGATGAGGATATTTCCCCTCCGGCACTGGCAAACCTCTGTGCCAACGTAAAAAAAGCCCGTGATGAAATTGACCCCCTGCTCGCCAGTTTTGATTCTGGTCGAGTGTTGCGTGAGGGGCTTAATGTATTAATACTCGGCCGTCCCAACGTTGGCAAAAGCTCGCTATTAAATGCCCTGCTCGGTGAATCACGGGCGATCGTCACCGATATTCCCGGTACGACCCGGGACACGGTCGAGGAGTCTTTTGTTATCAGTGGTCTTCCGATCCGGCTGATTGATACCGCTGGTGTACATGCTACGTCAGATCCGATTGAAGCAGAGGGGGTTCGGCGGGCGACCGAAAAGGTTAAAACGGCTGACCTGGTTCTGCTCGTTGTCGACGGTAGTCAGGAGGCCAGTCCTGATGATTTTTTTGCTTTTGACCTGGTTGAAAAAGACCGGGCTCTGCTGGTTGTCAATAAAAGTGATTGCCCGGCAGTTCTGGACCGTTCCCGTTTTTCCGGTCTTGCTGCGACACCTGTTTCAGCAAAAAATGGTGCCGGTCTCGATCTTCTCAAAGATAAAATAGCCTCTCTTTTTTCCGCCGGTGGTGAAGTCTCGGAATCGACCATGATTTCCGATCGGCGTCATCGTGAAGCGCTTCTGCGATCCCGCGAGGCGCTCAATCGTTTTCTTGCCTCAGTACAGTCGGCGCAGGAGCCGGAGTTTCTCGCTCTTGATCTGCGCGAAGCTCTTCATGCCCTTGGCGAGATTACCGGCGAAACGACACCCGATGAAATACTTGATCGGATTTTTTCCCGTTTCTGTATCGGGAAGTGATAATGTTCCACGTGGAACAAGTATCTTTATGTCAGGCATCTGTTCCACGTGGAACAGTTGTTGTTTTGTTTTAAGGATCACCCGTGACTGATTATGGGAAGAAATATGATGTTGTTGTCGTCGGAGCCGGGCATGCTGGTTGCGAAGCCGCGCTGGCGGCCGCCCGCATCGGGTGTCGCACCCTGCTGTTAACGATCGGCCTCGATGCGGTTGCCCAGATGTCCTGTAACCCGGCAATCGGCGGTCTGGCCAAGGGGCACCTGGTTAAGGAGATCGATGCTCTCGGTGGTGAGATGGCACGCAATATCGATGCAACCGGAATCCAGTTCCGGATTCTGAACACCAAAAAAGGACCAGCCGTTCGGGCGTCGCGAGCGCAGGCCGATCGGATGTTGTATGCCGCCCGGATGAAGCAGGTCGTTGAGGCGCAAGAGAATCTCGATCTCAAACAGGGTACGGTCTGCAAGCTGATGCTTGCGGGAGGGGCTGTTGCCGGGGTTGAGACCCGCGAAGGGGTTCAGTACCCATCCCGTACAGTGGTGTTGACAACCGGGACTTTTATGCGTGGCCTGATCCACGTCGGGCTCAGCAACTACCCCGGTGGGCGGGCCGGCGAACCACCGTCCGAAGGGTTGTCTGACCATCTCCGCTCACTCGGGCTATCGGTTGGCCGCCTGAAAACCGGAACGCCGGCCCGGCTCGATCGAAACACAATCGATTTTTCCGGGCTTGAGGCGCAACCGGGTGATGATCCCCCTCGCCCTTTTTCGGTTGATACCGAGTCGATAACACTGCCACAGGTCCCCTGTTATATTACCTGGACCAATGAACGAACCCATGCTGCCATCCGTAGCGGGCTCGATCGGTCTCCACTGTACAGTGGGGTAATTGAGGGGGTCGGGCCACGTTACTGTCCGTCGATTGAGGATAAGGTGGTCCGTTTTCCGGAAAAAGACAAACACCAGATTTTTCTCGAACCGGAGGGGTTGAACAGCGCAGAGATTTACCCTAACGGGGTTTCGACCTCGTTGCCGGCCGATATTCAACTCTCTTTCCTGCGCACGATTCCGGGTCTCGAAAAGGTCGAAATCATGCGCCCCGGATATGCCATCGAATACGATTATGTTGATCCCGGTCAACTTTTACCGACTCTGGAAACCAAGGCGGTTGGCGGACTTTTTCATGCCGGTCAGATCAACGGGACTTCCGGTTATGAAGAGGCGGCCGCCCAGGGTTTGATTGCCGGTGCCAATGCGGCGCTCAGGGTCAGGGACGAAGAGCCGCTGGTGATCGGTCGGGACGAGGGGTATATCGGTGTCCTGATCGATGACCTGGTGACGCTCGGCACAACCGAGCCTTACCGGATGTTTACCTCGCGGGCCGAACATCGACTGCTTCTGCGTGAAGACAATGCCGATCAGCGTCTGACCGAGCTCGGCCACCGCGCCGGATTGATTGGCGCAGAGCGCTGGCAGTGTTATCGGAAAAAGATCGAGCAGGTCGAGGCGGGGTTCTCGATATTGCGGGATAAGCGGATCGGACCGGCGGACAGGGAGGTTACGGCAAAGCTGGAGCTCGGCGAACTCAAGAATGGAGCGACGCTGGAGGAGCTTTTGCGACGACCGGAGATCAGAATCGGCGATCTGCTTTTTGTTGATGACCGGTTGGCCGGGCTGCCACCGGCGGTTCATGAGCAGCTTGAAATCGCGGTCAAGTACGAGGGGTACATCCGGAGGCAGTTGGAGCAGGTCGGCCGTTTCCGCAAGGTGGAGCAGGTCAGGATTCCGGCTGATTTCGATTATTTCGGAATTTCCGGACTGTCGAGCGAAGTTCGGGAGAAGTTGGCTGTTGCGCGGCCGCAGACCCTTGGCCAGGCCTCGCGCATCCCGGGAGTCACCCCGGCGGCAATATCGATTCTGTCGGTACTGCTCAGGCGTAAATAAATATGGATCTTCGGTCTGAACTGAAACGGCAGCTTGATTCACTTTGCTTGGCGGTTGATGAGCATGCTGTAGCCCGGCTTATTACAATGCAGGAAGAGCTTTTACGCTGGAACAGGACCTACAATCTGACCGCCATTACCGATCCGTTTGAGGCGCTGGAGAAGCATCTTGTTGATTCCCTGACCCTGCTTCCCTATCTCGGGTCGGCCAAACATCTTCTCGATATCGGGTCCGGTGCCGGGTTTCCGGCACTGCCGCTGAAAATCTGTCGAGCCGATCTGGAAACTGTCTCGGTCGATGCTGTTGCCAAGAAAATACGGTTTCAAAAACACCTGATCAGAACGTTAGGTCTCAAGGGAGCGGTCGCTTGGCATGGTCGCGCAGAAGATATTGTGCATCAACGATTTACCGAATCCGGATTTGATCTGGTCGTGGCCAGGGCTTTCGCTTCGATTCCGAAGCTGGTGCAGCTCGCTTTGCCCTGTCTCCGGCGGCATGGCGTCATCGTGGCAATGAAAGGCCCGGATGGTGATAAAGAGCTGACAGCCGCCGGCCCGGATCTGGAAAAACTCGGGGTCAGTTGCCGGGAAGTGGTCAACCTGACCCTGCCAGTCTCCGGATCATCCCGACAATTACTCTTTTTACAGTCATAAAGCACAATATATAGAGTTTGAAAACCACCCTGGTACAATATGGAGTATTTTACCTAACCAACTGTTTTGTCGGTTCTTTTTGCCTTTTATCCCGATTCTCTTTGTGCTAATCTTTGGCCCGCTGTTAGTCAACTAACCCCGAGGGATTTCATGAGCCAAATTATTGCTATTGCCAATCAAAAAGGTGGCGTTGGAAAAACGACCACGGCAGTCAACCTGGCTGCATCTCTGGCAGTTGCTGAGAAAAAGACCCTGCTGGTCGATATGGACCCTCAGGGCAACAGCTGCAGTGGGGTCGGTATTGACAAGCAGCAGGTCGAGTATACGGTATATCATGCCCTGCTTGGCGAGGTCGAAGTAGAAAAGACAATCATCCCGACCTGTCTTCCTCATCTTGAAATCATGCCGGCCAATACCGATCTGACCGGTGCTGAAATCGAACTGGTCTCGGCCTTTGCCCGGGAGATCAAGCTCAAGTCCGTGCTCGATACCATTCGTGACAACTATGACTATATCCTGATCGACTGTCCACCTTCCCTCGGCCTGCTGACCGTCAATTCATTGACGGCCGCTGATGCGGTACTGATTCCGCTGCAGTGTGAATTTTATGCCATGGAAGGCATGAGTCAGCTGATGCAGACGATCCGCCTGATCCAGCGCGACCTGAACAAGAACCTGCGACTGTTCGGAATCGTCCTGACCATGTTCGACAGCCGTAATAATCTCTCGCACCAGGTCGCTGAAGAAATCCGCAACCATTTCGACGGCCGGGTTTTTGATGCGGTCGTGCCGCGCAATGTCCGGCTTTCCGAGGCTCCGAGTCACGGCTTGCCGGTATTGATGTATGATATCTCTTCCCGTGGCGCCGAGGCCTATCTCGATCTCGCCAAGGAAATCATCAAGTCTGAAGGGGCTTCTCATGGCTAAACGTCCTGCCCTCGGTAAGGGGATCGGTGCCCTCCTCGATTCGGCGACCCAGGATAATGGTCGTAAATATTTTCTTTGTCCGATCGAGGACTTGAAACCGCATGCTGATCAGCCGCGTAAGTCATTCGATAACGAAAAGCTCGAAGAACTGGCGGCATCGATCCGCGAAAAAGGCGTGATCCAGCCCCTTGTGGTGCGGCGTGAAGAGGATCACTACCAGATTATTGCCGGGGAGCGACGCTGGCGGGCTTCCCAGAAGGCAGGCCTGCGCGAAGTGCCGGTCGTTATTCAGGATGTGTCGGAAGACTGGGCCCTGGAAATGGCTCTGATCGAGAATATTCAGCGCGAAGATCTGAATCCGATTGAAGAGGCCGAGGCCTACCGCAACCTGATGGATGGCTTTGATCTGACCCAGGACGAGGTGGCCCGACGGGTCGGCAAGGAACGGCCGACGGTCGCCAACTCGCTCCGGCTGCTCCGATTACCGGCCGTCATCCAGCAGGATGTTATCTCCGGACAGTTCAGCATGGGACACGCCCGCGCCCTGCTTTCGCTCGAATCGGAGGATGAAATTGTCCGGCTGCGCAACCAGATTTCCGGAAAGGGCGTTTCGGTGCGTGAGCTCGAAGCACTGATCCGGAAACTGAAGACTGGCGGCACTCCGGTCAAGAAAAAGTCAGCCAGCAAGAAGGACCCGGAGCTTGAGCATCTGGCCGCCGAAATGAAGCGGGCTCTCGGGACCAACGTCAAAATTATTCCGTCCGGCAAAGGCGGCCGCATCGAGATATCGTATTATGCCGCCAAGGACCTCGATCGTTTAATGGAAATCATCGGAATCAGCTGAATGGACCGGCCGGTTAACGTGGAACAGGAGTGACCAAAACAATGCGTAAGGAGACCCCCTTGGAAAAGAGTGAAATCAAGGCTTTTCTCGGCCCCGGAAGTAAATTCGAAGGCAAACTCTTCTTTGATGAGATTGTTCGCCTCGATGGCGCCTTTAAAGGCGAGATTGTCTCAAAGGATACCCTGATTGTCGGCGAAACCGCCGATATAGAAGGTGAGGTCGAAGTCGGAACCTTTATTCTCAGTGGAAACTTCAAAGGAAATATCAAAGCCAATACCCGCGTCGAATTGCGCCGCCCGGCGAAATTCGAAGGGACTGTTGAAACTCCGGTCCTGGTTGTCGAGGAAGGGGTTGTCCTCAACGGCAGTCTGTCGATGCCTGGTAAGGGTTCGGCTGGCGTATCGGCGGTTGAGGTCAAGCCTGAAAAGAGCAGCGAATAAAAAAGCGGCCACTAACCGTCGATAATGGCGAAATATGGCAAAAGTGTCTTGACAACAATAGTGGTCTGTGGTAGCAATTCCCTGCTTTAACGAAGCCGTTCTAGACCCTGTTTTTTTGTATACAGTATACCAGCTCGGATGAGCCCAACCTGGTCGGTGGGGGTTTGTCCGGATTGAGGTGTGAAACGCTATGAGTGTTGATTGGACAATTGTTCTTCAGATTATCAATTTTATCGTTTTGATGTTGGTTCTCAACATCATTCTTTACCGTCCTCTGCGTAATATTATGAGCCAGCGCAAAGAGACGATCGATGGTTCGCATGCGCGGGCCAGCGAGCTCGAGGCGCAGATTGAGGAAAAAATGGCGCGCTACGAGGAGAAACTGCAGGCGGCCAAGCTGCAGGGGAACCAGCAAAAGAACGAGCTCCGTCAGGCGGCGGCCGGCGAGGAGGCAAAAATCCTCGGCGAAGCGCGCGACGAAGCGGCCCGTCAGTTGCAAACCGTTAAGGACCGGGTCGCCGGTGAAGCCGACGCGGCCGGCAAGAAGCTGAAAAGCGATGCCGAAACCCTGGCAACCGATATCGCAATCAAAATTCTCGGGAGGGCTGTGTAAGATGAAATCTTTTAACTGTAAAGTCCTCCCGGTTGCCCTGCTCGCCGTTTTGCTGACCGTCACTACAGCATTTGCTGCCGGTGGTGGTGGCCATGCCGATGGCGGCGCCCTGCTCAAGGACTTTATCTATCGCTGTATCGCTTTTGCCATGACCTTCGGCATTATTTTTTATTTTGTCAGGAAGCCGGCGATGAATGCTCTTAAGGGGCGTAAGGAATCGATCGCCCAGCAGCTCGAGGAGGCAAAGCAGGCCCGAGAGGATGCAGAAGCCAAATTCGCCGAGTACGACGAGAAGCTCAACAAGGCCGAAGCCGAGATCGAGCAGATCGCAGCCGAATTAAAAAAGGAAGGCGAGATCGAACGCGACAAGATTATCGCCAGTGCCGGTGAGCAGGCCGAGAAGATCAAGAATGAAGCTGAAAAGTCAGCCGCCTTCGAAATCGCCCGGGCCCGGGCTGAATTGCAGCAGGAGGCGGCCCGCCTCGCAGTCGAACTGGCCGAAGAACTGCTGAAGAAAAATGTTAATGACAAGGACAAGAGCAATATGGTCGACGAATATATGAAGAAGGTAGGAGAACTACATTGAGCGCCAGCGCAATTTCAAAACGCTATGCCAAGGCGCTGGTCAGCCTTGGTTCCGAGCAGAAAAAGATTGAGCAGTACGGTGCGGAGCTGAGCACGGTTAACGCACTCGTCGAATCTCAAGACCTTCTGCGTTTACTCATCGAAAGTCCGACTTTTGCCGTTGAAAAAAAGTCGGCGATTTTTGCCGAGATCATGGAAAAGCTCGGCCTGTCAGCCGGCATGCGTGATTTTTTTGGGCTGTTGGTTGAAAAAGACCGGATGCAGTATCTGCCGCAAATCGACCAGAAGTATCAGCAACTGGCTGATGAGCTTTCCGGCACCCTGCGGGCCAGCGTGACTGCAGCAGCCAAGCTCTCGGCGGCACAGCAGAAGGCGATCACCGCCGAACTGGAAAAACAGACCGGTAAAAAAGTGGAACTGACCGTTGATGTCGACGAGGCACTGATTGGTGGCCTGCGCACCGAGATCGGCGGTAAATTGTTTGACGGAAGTGTAAAAACACAACTCAAGCGGATTGAAGATACCTTAACGAAGGGGTGAGATAGGTCCAATGGAAATCAGAGCAGAAGAAATAAGCGCGATCATTAAAAAACAGATCGAAAACTTCGATCGCGAAGTCGAGGTCAGTGAAACCGGAACCATTATTTCAGTCGGTGACGGTATTGCCCGTATCCATGGCCTTGACAAGGCTATGGCTGGTGAGCTTCTCGAGTTCCCCGGTAACACCATGGGCATGGTCCTCAACCTGGAGGAAGATAATGTCGGTGCGGCGATCCTCGGTGAGGCCGAACACATCAAGGAAGGCGACACCGTCAAGCGGACCGAACGGATTGTACAGGTTCCGGTCGGTGAATCACTGATTGGTCGAGTCGTCAACGGTATCGGTATTGCGATCGACGGTCAGGGTGAAATTGAATCGAACGATTTCCGGAAAGTTGAAATCAAGGCACCCGGTATCGTTGAGCGTAAATCGGTTCATGAGCCGATGCAGACAGGACTCAAGGCAATCGACGCCATGGTTCCGATCGGTCGTGGCCAGCGTGAGCTGATCATCGGCGACCGGCAGACCGGCAAAACGGCCGTCGCTACCGACGCCATCATCAACCAGAAGGGCCAGAACATGGTCTGTATCTACGTGGCGATCGGTCAAAAGCGTTCGACCGTTGCCCAGGTTGTTGAAAAGCTCAAGCAACACGGCGCCATGGATTACACCATCGTCGTCTCCGCTTCCGCTTCCGAGCCGGCGCCGCTGCAGTTCATCGCACCTTATACCGGCGTAACCATGGGTGAGTTTTTCCGCGATAGCGGCAAACACGCCCTGATTATCTATGATGATTTGTCGAAACAGGCGGTTGCCTATCGTCAGCTCTCCCTGCTGCTCCGTCGCCCGCCGGGCCGTGAGGCTTATCCGGGTGACGTTTTCTATCTCCACAGCCGTCTGCTCGAACGTGCCGCCAAGCTCAATGATGAAGAAGGTGCCGGTTCCCTGACCGCCCTGCCGATCATTGAAACCCAGGCCGGTGACGTCTCCGCATATATCCCGACCAACGTTATTTCGATTACCGACGGCCAGATCTTCCTCGAGACCGACCTGTTTTATTCCGGTGTTCGTCCGGCGATCAACGTTGGCCTCTCGGTCTCCCGTGTCGGTGGCGCCGCCCAGGTCAAGGCGATGAAGCAGGTCGCCGGTACCCTGCGACTGGCTCTCGCCCAGTATCGTGAGATGGCGGCTTTTGCCCAGTTCGGTTCCGACCTTGATGCCGCAACCCAGCGCCAGCTCAACCGTGGTGCCCGCCTGGTCGAGATTCTTAAACAGGGTCAGTATCAGCCGTTACCGGTTTCGCAGCAGGTTGTTGCGATCTTTGCTGCCAACAACGGCTACGTTGATGAATACCCGACAGAAGATGTGCAGCGCTACGAAACGGAAATGATTGCTTTTATGAAGAACAAGCATTCCCAGCTGCTGAGTGATCTCGATGAGAAAAAAGCGATCGATGATGATATCGAAGGTCGGATCAAGGCTGCCCTCGATGAGTTCAAGGGTCAGTTCGTCGTCGAAGCTGCCTAATTTAAAGGATAAAGGGTTTTAGAGAATGCCCAGTCTGAAGGATATAAAAAAGCGGATCAGCTCGGTCAAGAACACCCAGCAGATCACCAAGGCGATGAAAATGGTTTCGGCGGCCAAGCTGCGCCGGGCCCAGGACGCCGTGGTTGCTGCCCGTCCGTATGCTGACAAAATTCTCGACGTGCTCTCCAGTCTGGCCCTGCGTGAGGAGCCCGGGGTGCATCCCCTGCTCGAGGAGCGCGGGAAAGGCAAGGCGTTGGTGGTTCTGATGACAGCCGATCGCGGTCTGTGCGGTGGCTTCAACAGCAACATCAGCAAGACCGCCGAGCGTTTCATCAACGACAACGAAGAGGGCTACGAAGGTTACGACCTTTTGATTGTCGGCCGTAAAGGCAACGAATACCTGAAAAGCCGGCATGGCGAAATCATCACCAAGGTGCATGAGCATGTGACCGGCAGTGTCGATTTTGCCCTTGCCTCGGTCATCGGAGAAGAAGTGGTCGAACCGTTTGTCGAGGGAATCTACGATGCCGTATTTCTGGTTTACAATTCATTCCAGAGCGCGATTAGCCAGGAGCAGACGGTTCGCCAGCTGTTGCCGATCGTCCCGAAAGAGATCGAGGGCGACGGATATTCAGCCGAATATCTTTACGAGCCGAGCCGCGGCAAAGTCCTCGAACAAATCCTGCCGAAGCATATCAACGTGCAGATTTTCAGGTCTCTGCTTGAATCGGTCGCTTCAGAGCATGGTGCCCGGATGACGGCTATGGATAGTGCAAGTAAAAACGCTTCCGAGATGATCGACCGGCTGACCCTGCAGTACAACCGGGCACGCCAGGCCGCGATCACCAAAGAGTTGATGGAAATCATCTCCGGCGCTGAATCGATCAAGTAACAAATACGAACGTGCTCCCGCCTGAGAACAGAGCGGGAACAAGGAGGAACGGTTCATCATGAATAAAGGTAAGATTACCCAGGTTATCGGTCCCGTCATTGACGTCGAATTTGAAGCTGGCAAGCTTCCCGAGATCTACCACGCCCTCAAGATTACAAACCCGGCGATCGATGATCGGGAAGACAACCTGATCTGTGAGGTTGCCCAACATCTTGGTGAGAACACCGTTCGCGCCATCGCTATGGATACAACCGAGGGTCTGGTTCGTGGTCAGGACGTGACCGATACCGGTGACCAGATTTTGATGCCGGTCGGTCGCAAGACCCTTGGTCGCATCATGAACGTCATCGGTGAGCCGGTTGACGAAGCCGGTCCGGTTGAAGCTGAAAACGAGTGGGCGATTCATCGTCCGGCTCCTGAGTTTGTCGATCAGTCGACCGCGGTTGAAGCGTTCGAGACCGGAATCAAGGTCGTCGATCTGCTCGCCCCCTACTCGCGTGGCGGCAAGATCGGTCTGTTCGGCGGTGCCGGTGTCGGCAAGACCGTTCTGATCATGGAACTGATCAACAATGTCGCCAAGCAGCACGGTGGCTTCTCGGTTTTCGCCGGGGTTGGTGAGCGGACCCGTGAGGGCAACGATCTCTGGCACGAAATGAAGGACTCAGGCGTTCTCGACAAGGCTGCCCTGATTTATGGCCAGATGAATGAGCCGCCGGGAGCCCGTGCCCGCGTCGGTCTCTCGGCCTTGACCGTTGCCGAATATTTCCGTGACGAGGAAGGCCAGGACGTGCTCCTCTTTATCGACAATATCTTCCGCTTCACCCAGGCCGGTTCCGAGGTTTCCGCCCTTCTTGGCCGGATCCCTTCCGCCGTTGGTTACCAGCCGACTCTGGCGACTGAAATGGGTGAACTGCAGGAGCGTATCACTACCACCAATAAAGGTTCGATCACTTCGGTTCAGGCGATTTACGTTCCGGCTGATGACCTGACTGACCCGGCCCCGGCAACCGCGTTCGCCCATCTTGATGCGACCACCGTTCTGTCGCGCCAGATCGCCGAACTCGGTATCTACCCGGCGGTCGACCCGCTTGACTCGACCAGCCGGATCCTCGATCCGCAGGTGGTTGGTGAAGAGCATTACAAGTGTGCCCGTGACGTTCAGTATGTTCTGCAGCGCTACAAGGATCTGCAGGATATCATTGCCATCCTCGGTATGGATGAACTCTCCGAGGAAGACAAACTGGTCGTTGCCCGTGCCCGCAAGATTCAACGTTTCCTTTCGCAACCGTTCCACGTTGCCGAGACCTTTACCGGTGCCCCTGGCAAATACGTTGAACTGAAGGACACGATCAAGGGTTTCCGTGATCTCGTCGACGGTAAATACGATGATATCCCGGAGCAGGCCTTCTACCTGGTCGGTACCATTGAAGAGGCCCTCGAAAAGGCCAAGGAACTGGCGGCCTGATCGCGCGGAGTTTATATCTCCGAACCCTGAAAAAGGAAGTTTGCAATGGCTGAAAAACTGAAACTTGAAATGGTTACCCCGCACCAGCGGGTTCTGTCGGAAGAGGTCGATGAACTGTCGGCACCGGGAACCCTGGGGGAACTCGGTATCCTGCCGGGGCATACACCGCTTCTGACGACTCTCAAGGTCGGTCAACTCACCTATAAGAAAGAGGGAGAGACCTTCCATGTTGCCGTCAATTGGGGGTATGTTGAGGTTGAGGATGATACGGTCACGGTTCTGGTTGAAACAGCTGAACTGGCCGACCAGATCGATCTTGAGCGAGCCAAGGCGGCGCGCGGCCGCGCCGAAGATGCACTTAAGACGCTCAATTCCGAAGACAAGCAGTTCAAGGTAATGGAAGCTGCCCTGGCGCGGGCTGTCATCCGGATTCAGGTTGCCTGTAAACAGCATTGATCCGGAAACAAAAGAGTGAAGAATCAAGGGCGGTCCATACGGACCGCCCTTTTTAATTGCTGAAACAGTTTGTACGAAAATGCGGACAGGTTCATCTGCCGGCAAATACGCGCTGTAGAAGTTCGGTTGTCCGATTGGCCGGATTCCTGCGAATGGCCTGTTCCTCCCGGGCCAGGTAAAAGAAAATGCCGCTTATTCCCTGCTCGATCACATAACTTGTCAAATCAGCCTTTACGTCTGGAACAAACGGCAGCGCCCGGTACTTGCCGATTGCCCTGTCATAAGCCTGAATGGCACCGACTTGCGCGAGGCTGGCAGAAACGACCGGGCGCATTTCGACGATCAGACCGGGTGTCATCCTGTTCTGGAAATATCTGGTTGCCGCATCGTCCGGACCATTGTATATCGACATAATGTCGTTAAAGGTCATTTCGTAAATCGATTGCCAGAAAAGGGCTCTAGCCTTCGGCGCGGCAAGTTCGGCAGCACGGTTAAGTTTAAGTTCAAGGTCATTGAGCAGATAGGAAAGACCAACTTTATCGAGCGCGGTCTGGACCTTCACCAGTTTATCCGGAAGCGGGATATGAATAACCGGATCGAGGTTGAAGCCGTCTTTTCTGCCGAGTTGGATAACGACGTTGCCGGTACCGACCTTCAGGGCCTCCTTGAGTCCCTGCCCGATCTCATCAGTAGTCAGTGGCCGTTCGGCCACTGCAGCGTTGAGAATATCGGTTCCCTGCTGCCACAGTCGGGCCTGATTTTCGACACAGCCGCCGAGAAAAAAAACCGTTAAAAGCAGAAATGCAAATAGGGATGATTTCATCAGTCTGAGGTTTTGCGCCGGTCGTCTCCTGACCGCCTATCCGTACCATTGCGGCGTTCTTCTTGAGATGAATTTGGCATATTGGCAACCCGACGATCCGTATCGCGCCGGTCAGTGCCGGAGCGTTTTTTCTCATCTGCCATAACGTGCCTCCTGATTAAGGTGAGTTGCACCTGGTGGTAGATTAAAAACCAGGTAACGCAAAGTACAGACAATTCTAACAGAAAAAAGAGATTATTCAGTAAACAGGGAAGAGACGAGTCTCATCCGAAGGCGCCGACCTTCAGCGATGTTTTTGCAAATTGACCAATGATCGATCAAGATCATCGGGTGTATGTGCTTCGAGGGTCATCGTCGGAGACGATTCGAGTTGGTCAACGCGGGCAAAAAGATCGGTGAAATTAATATCGCCTTCACCGATCGGGCGATGCTCGTCGCCTTTGCCGGTATTGTCGTGCAAATGGAGATGCACGATCCGGTGGCCGAGAGTGGTAAACCACTCATCAAGCGAACTCTTCGCGAAAAGGCGCCAGTGACCGACATCGAAACAGTGGCCAAGGCGTGGTGAATCAATCTGATCAAGCAGATCGCGCAGGGTCCCGGGATGGGTTTCGAAGATATTTTCAAGGGCGAGATTGATTTCAAACTGCTCGGCCAGATCAATGATCGCAGGCCAGAAATCAAGGGAAGCATTGAGCCAGAGATGGTCCATGCCGCCGTACTTCCAGTACTCGTAGCCGGGATGGAACACGATGGTCCGGGCTCCGAAGCGTGACGCGGCCGCCAGGGTCTGGCGAAAGCGGATGGCAGTGGCCTCGAAAACGTAAGGTTCAATAGCACCCGGATTAAGATCAAAAAAAGGGGCATGAATCGAAACGTTGAGACCGGCCGCAGTGAACGCGGCAGCGGCCCGTTCAACCAGTTCCGGATCGAGCTGGTCAAGATCCTCACCCCGGAAACCGATTTCCGGTTGCAGCTGCCGTTCAAGGAGTATCGGCAGGAGCTCTTCCAGCTGCCGATACGGGATGGTCACGTGGAGCGGATTAACCATCGGCGGCCTTGCTGGTGGCGATCTGTTCAAGGTTCAAGATAGCCGATGGCTCTCCGAGTGTAATCAGGACATCGCCGGCATCAATCTGTGTTGTCGGTGCCGGATTGAAGTGCATCTGTCCGTCGTCCTTCTTGACGCCGACGATGATAATTCCGAGGTCCTTGCGAATTCCCGAGGTAATCAGGTTTTTGCCGACCAGGGCGGAGTCAGCGGCAATACGTAATTCCTCGAGCTGCAGCTCGTAATTCTTCCCGGCGGTAGCGATTTCGATAAAATCAACAACTGAGGGGCGCAATATGGCTTGTGCCATCCGCGATGCACCCATAACGTAAGGTGAAATAACCTTCGATGCACCGGCCCGTTTGAGCTTGGTTTCCGAAACTTCCTCGCTGGCCCGGGCCAGGATGAAAAGGTCGGGATTGAGACCGCGTGCAGTCAGGGTAATATAGACGTTTTCGGTGTCGGAAGTGACTGCTGTGATCAGTCCCTTGGCATGCCGGATACCGGCCCTGATAAGGGTCTCGTCGAGGGTTGCATCGCCATTGACAAAGAGAGTCTCATCAAGATTTAAACGTTCGATTTTCGCCGTTTCTTTTTCGACCACGACAAACGGGACCGGTTTTGCTTCGAATTCACGACAGATATGGGTGCCGATACGGCCATAGCCGCAAATGATGTAGTGGTTCCTCAGTTTGGAGATTTTCTTTTCCAATTTTCTTCTCCCGAGAATAGAACGGAGCTGACCTTCGACCATGAATTGTACGATGCTACCGGCGCTGTAAGCAATAAAGCTGACCCAGAAAATAATCAGCGCAATGGTAAAAACCTGGCCGGGCGGGCTGAGACGGTAGACCTCGCGGAATCCAACCGTCGAAACAGTAATGACGGTCATATAGAGGGCGTCGATCAGAGACCAGTCCTCTATCATCACATAGCCGGCGGTCCCGATAAAAAGCAGGCCTATAAGAAAAAAAAAGGATAAGCGCAAATTGCGGGTCGGGCTCATAAATACTCCATCAGTCAACGCGGATTTTAACCTGCCAGCAGGAAGATGGCAAGGGCTCGATTTACGCTCTGAACGGGTTAGAAAGGGCTTGACAAAATATGTATACTGTATACAATTTTCTGAATTTAATTTAATGGGAGTGGCAGGGTGAAAAAGAAGCCGATTGAACATCACCAGACACTGCGGGAAAAGATTCTGGAAACAATCCGGGAGTCGATTCTCAAGGGTCAGCTCAAGCCGGGGGAAAAGGTCGCGGAACCGGAATTGGCCGAGCGGTTCGGAATCAGCCGAACGCCGATTCGTGAGGCGTTTCGTCAGCTTGAGAGTGAGGGCTACCTGACGGTTATTCCGCGCAAGGGTGCAGTGGTCACGGCACTGTCGGAACGGGCGGTTGAAGAGTTTTACGCGATCAAGTCGATCCTCGAAGGTTATGCAGCGCAGATGGCCGCCGAGAACATGACCGACAGGGATATCGAAAAACTCGAATCGATCAATCTGAAGCTGCAGGAACTGGCTGATGATGGCGATGTTAAAAACTTTTTCAGAGTTCACAACGAATTTCATGAAGTCTTCATCCGGGCCTCGGGAAATGAAAAATTGCTGGAACTGATCAACCAGCTGATGCTTAAATTTAACCGCTTTCGCCTGGCGTCTTTGTCTCTGCCCGGCCGTATGGAGATCTCGGTCAAGGAGCATGAGAAAATTATCAGGGCATTCAAGCGCAAGGATGGTTCGCAGGCGGATGCCCTGGTGCGGAAAACCGCATCCTTCGGTGGTCAGGTTCTGATCCAGAGCATGGCCCAGTCGGAGGGCCGACATGCCGAAAGCTCAATTCTGAAAAGGGTGGTCGATGTCTGACCTCCCCGATGGTTGTGTGAACAACAAGGCCCCGTTGCAGCGTATAGATAAAGACGTGTAACGGGGCCTTGCTTTTTCTTCTGCATCGGTTATCATACCGACGCAACAGAGAAATAAAGGAGAAAACAAAATGAAAAGAATCACTGGTTTGATCGTTTGCCTGATGCTGGTCCCTTTCTCGGCCCAGGCAACAAAGCTTGCTCTCGATTTTAATAACGAAAGTGCGGAAATCCGACTTGATGTTCCACTTACGGCCGATGAGTTTGGCCGGTCGGTTATCGGTGGACGCTATCTTTACAATGAAGATGAAGATACCGATATGGGGACCGCCGAATTCAAGTTTTTCGGTGAGCCGGGGGCTGTGCCCGGGCTCGAAGTCGGTGCCGGCTTTATCGGCTACGTCGGCGAAACTCAGGATATTTTAGATTTCCGCAATATCGGAATCGGGGTCATGGCTTCGTATGCTCCCGGTCAGCTCCAGGGGCTCGGGTTCTCGGCCCGTGTTGTCTATTCGCCCGATATCTTCTCGTGGGGAGATTCGGATGGGTTGACCGAGTTCAATACCCGGGTCAGCTACGC
>PKUH01000121.1 GCA_002869615.1 Desulfuromonas sp.
CAAGAAAAAACTTTTCCCAAAAATTGGAGGAGAAACCATGTTCCAAGGATCGATGGTCGCCATCGTCACCCCCTTTAAGGCCGACGGCAGTTTTGACGAGGAAGCCTTCCGCCAGTTGATCGAATTCCAGATCGAGAGCGGAACCGATGTCATCGTCCCGTGCGGCACCACCGGTGAATCTGCTACACTCGATTTCAAAGAACACGACTACGTTATCAAAACCTGTATCGATCAGGTCAAAAAGCGGGTTCAGGTCATTGCCGGCACCGGCGCCAACAATACAGCCGAAGCGATCCATCTGTCGCTTAACGCCAGACAGATGGGCGCTGACGGTCTGTTGCTGGTCTGCCCTTATTACAATAAGCCGTCACAGGAAGGGATTTACCAACACTACAAAAAGCTTTCCGAGGAAGTCGCTCTTCCGCAGGTATTATACAATGTCCCGGGTCGGACCGGAGTCAATATGACCTCTGACACGACGGTCCGCCTGTCCGAATTTGACAACATTGTTGCGATAAAGGAAGCTTCCGGAAGCCTGACCCAGGTGTCGGAGATTCTGGCCAGAGCCGGAGAAAAAATAGATGTCCTTTCGGGCGACGATTTCCTGACCTTTCCGATGATGGCCTGCGGAGCGAAAGGGGTTATCTCGGTGTCTGCCAACGCCATCCCGGAACGGGTCAAGGCAATGACAGCCGCGGCGCTTGACGGCAAGTGGGACCAGGCACGCAAGATGCACCTGGCACTGCTCGAGTTTCATACCGCCATGTTCATCGAATCAAATCCGGTACCGGTCAAGACAACTCTGGAATTGATGGGCAAAATAAGGTCCGACGTTCGCCAGCCGCTTGTTGCCATGGGTGATGACACCCTGGCCAAGTTGAAGGACGTTCTTAAGAGATATCAGGTCATCTGAGGAAAATCGTTATGACGCGTATTGCAGTCACTGGAGCGGCCGGCCGCATGGGTGGTCGCATTATCACCCTGGTTACCGAAGCCGCGGGCCTCGAAATCGCTGGTGCGGTTGAAGCTACAGGCCACCCGCGGATCGGCGAGGATGCAGGATACGTTGCCGGTTGCGGTGATCTTGGCGTCAAGATCACCGGATCGCTTGAAGAGGCACTGGCCAAGGCCGACGTGCTGATTGATTTCACCTGGCCGGAAGTCACCCTGGCCAATATTGCCACTTGTGAAAAGCTCGGCAAGAAAATGGTTGTCGGCACCACCGGACTCACGCCGGAACAACGCGAGGTTATTTTCAAGGCAGCAGAAAACATTCCGGTGGTCTTTGCCCCGAACATGTCGGTCGGCGTCAATGTCTGCTTCAAGATCCTGAAGGATATTGCTAAAACCCTCGGCGACGGATTTGATGTCGAGATTGTCGAGCTGCATCACAACAAGAAGAAAGACTCACCCTCGGGAACCGCCGTTAAAATGGGTGAAATCGTTGCCGATGCCCTAGACCGTAACTACGACCAGGTTGCCAACTATCACCGTCAGGGAATGTGCGGAGAACGGACCAGGGATGAAATCGGCATGCAGACCGTTCGTGGCGGTGATATCGTCGGCGAGCATACCGTCTACTTTGTCGGCATGGGTGAACGCATCGAGTTGACCCACCGGGCCATGAGTCGGGACATGTTTGCCCGTGGAGCCGTTCGTGCCGCCGGCTGGCTCGACGACAAGGGGCCGGGACTCTACGATATGCAGAAAGTATTGGGACTGGAATGATTTCTGGTGTTCGACTTGTTCAATTGGTTTAAATCGTTCAAATGGTTCATGTCCTTAACCGATGCAACCCAATCAAACAAATACAACCAATTAAACAATTATTGGAGGTTTTTTTAAATGGCTCGTATCAATGATTCTTATTTGAAATTGCAGGCAGGTTATCTATTTCCGGAAATCGGCCGGCGTGTTTCCGAGTTCACCAACGCTAACCCGGACGCTCAGGTGATCCGCCTCGGCATCGGTGATGTGACCCGGCCGCTGGTGCCGGCGGTCCTCAAAGCATTCCACGAAGGCGTCGACGATCTCGGCCAGGGAGACACCTTTCACGGTTACGGTCCGGAGCAGGGCTATTCCTGGCTCGCTGAAGTCATTGCCGAAAAAGCCTATAAGCCGCTCGGGGTCGACCTGAAAACCAGCGAAATCTTTATTTCTGACGGTTCGAAGTGCGCCAGCGCCAATATCCTCGATATTTTTGACCTCGGCAACACCGTAGCGATCGGCGACCCGGTCTACCCGGTCTATAACGACACCAATGTCATGGTCGGACGTACCGGTGCCGCCGACGATAAAGGCTATTACGAGGGCATCGTTTATATGCCGGCGACCGAAGAAAACAACTTCAACCCCGAGTTCCCCCGGGAGAAGGTCGATATTATCTATCTCTGCTTTCCGAACAATCCGACCGGCACTGTCGCAACCAGGGAACAGCTCAAGGGCTGGGTCGATTATGCCCGGGCCAACGATTCGGTTATTTTCTTTGATGCCGCCTATGAAGCATTCATCACCGAGGATGGTATCCCGCATTCGATTTACGAAATAGAGGGTGCTAAAGAGTGCGCGATCGAAATCCGCTCGTTCTCCAAGACCGCCGGTTTCACCGGCGTCCGTTGCGGTTTCATCGTCGTCCCGGAAGAGTTGACTGGAACAACCGCCAAGGGAGAAAAGTACAGCCTCAACAAGCTCTGGAGCAGACGGACCTCGACCAAATTCAACGGCGCCTCCTACCCGGTACAGAAAGCTGCCGCCGCCGTCTATTCGGATGAAGGCTGGAAGCAGGTCAAGGAAGTGATCGACTATTACATGGAGAACGCCCGCATTATCCGTGAAGGTCTGACCGAAGCCGGCATCACCTGCTTTGGCGGCGTCAACGCCCCATATATCTGGCTTAAAACCCCGGAAGGCATGAGCAGTTGGGACTTCTTCGACAAGTTACTTAACGAATGCCATGTCGTCGGCACCCCGGGCAGCGGTTTCGGCCCATCGGGTGAAGGCTACTTCCGGCTCTCGGCTTTCGGTGACCGCGCCAACGTTGAAACTGCGGTCCAGAGAATCCGCGACAAATGGGGAAAATAATCATAAAAAAACCCAGGGGCGGCCTTAAGGCCGCCCCTTTTTTTTGGTTCATCGCACTTTACCGGGAATTAGTGGTGCGTACTCAAAATCTGCCACACTTTTTAACCGCACCCGAAAAACATAAAGCGGGTTCGCCGGTATCGCCCGGCACGCTCCTTATCTTTTTTGCCTGTCCTGAGCCAGCCGAAGG